>JAQUHM010000460.1 GCA_028683595.1 Geobacteraceae bacterium
AGACATGCCGAGCACACCCGAAAGTGCGAGCGCAAGGGTAGTTTTACCGAGACCCGGGATATCCTCGAGCAGGATATGCCCGCCAGTCAGGAGAGCAATCATGGAAAGTTTGACTGCCCTGACCTTCCCGCGCAGATACCGTGTTGTAAGTGTGTCAATAACAAGCAGCATCTCGTCGCGTTTCGGCAGGTTCATCCGTCGTCTCTCCCTGGTTTGCAGATTTTTCATAGCACATCACGACAACGTGCTCCAGTCACCAGCATGTCGTATACAGACTGTTTCCATCCGGAAACTCCGGATGGAAACAGTCTAGCAACTCGGACGCACATTTGGCAAGTAGCAGGTTTCTAAACCATATCACTGCCGGTACTTCTCTGCAAGAAACACTATTTTGGCACTATTGTGCCTGGCATAAAAGATTTTCAAATCAGCGTAGAGAGGGTTTTTTTGTTGACATTTAGTACCCTGTTGCTATTAAATCCTGTAACATCTCTCAATGATTTCCGTATAACTTCCGCAGGTAGAGGATTATTTCATGGATCCGATCCGCAACAAGTTGTTTCTTACCGATCTCATCACAATGGATTTCCCGCAGAGCGTTTTCGAAGAAGTCCAGCATCTCATTTCACACGTATACCTTGATTACGATTTATCCTGGCTCACAAGTGTATTCAAGGATGTGGTCAATCTCTATAACGGCAACTACCCCGGCTATCGCCAATGCAGCACCCATTATCACGATCTGAAGCACATGACCGATGGACTGCTGGCCTTGGCAAGCCTTATCAACGGCGCTCACGCAGCGGGAGTTTCCTTCCGTGAAAGGCAGGTAACTCTTGCGCTGATCTCCATCATGCTCCACGAAACCGGCTACATCCAGCGTAATGACGATACCGTCGGAACAGGGGCGAAATATACCTTGGTACGCCTGGAAAGGACCCTTGAATTCGTTAAGCAGTATTTCGCAAGTAACAGCTACGATGCCACGGATTGTGAACTTTGCTGCAATTTTATCAGGTCCACCGACATGGCCGAAGATATCGAATCGCTTCCGTTCTCATCTGAAGGAGAGCTGACCCTTGCGCAAATGGTTGCTACCGCTGATATTATCGGGCAGATCGCCGACCGTACCTACCTGGAAAAACTCCTGTTCCTGTTCCAGGAACTGAGCGAAGTCCATGTCCTGGGATTCAAGACCGAACTGGATCTGCTGAAAAACACTCTCGACTCTTACAGACAAGCCCAGCACCGCATGGAACACGACCTTGGAAATGTAAAAATCTACTTCCTTCATCACTTCATGGATCGCTGGGAGATCGACTATGACATGTACGGCGACTCCATAAACAACAACATCTCCTATCTGAGTCATCTGCTGGAAAACCACCGCAACGATTACCGGGAAAAACTCCAGCGAGGCGGTCTTCTTAAAAGGCTTGCAATAATGGAATCCGCAAACAGCGACTGATCACCGGTTCAGGAAACAGACGAACGAAAAAAGGCCGAGGTTGACACCTCGGCCTTTTTTCGTGATGTATAGGGAAAAATGCAAGGTTGAAACGTTCCACGTTACCGCAGAGGATACTCGGAAAGTGAAACAAAACGGAAACCTCTCTTTTTCAGCAGAGGCACAGCAGCCATCACCCCTTGACCGGTGCCGCATTCCGGATGATTCATATGAAGAATAACAATGGAGCCGGGTACCGAGGCCAGGAGAGCTGCCGCAACCTGTTCTTTGGAAAAGGTGGCCCCCGCATCGCCAAGCACGGAAAACCCTATCACCTGCTGACCGAGGCGTTCGGCTATTTTCACGGCAATCTCGTCATAGTAAGCGGTCCCTGAACGGTAATAGCGGGGTCTTTGCCCGGTCAACTGTTCAATCTTGCGAGCATTCAATTCAATCTCGTCCACCAGTTCCGCAACATTCTTTGTGCCGTCAATACCATAGATCGACCTGCCGGTAACCGAGGCGGGACGGTGCAGAAAACCATGGTTGCCAATCGTAAACAGGGGATTCGATGCAAGCTGCAGAAACAGTTCGGGGTTTGCGTCAATCCAGCGGGCATTGATAAAAAGAGTTGCGGGAATCTTCTCCTGCTCCAGGAACCGGATGAGGTCCCTGTCAACCCCCTTCCCTTTCGGACTTCCGCAGGCGTCAAACGTCAGCGCGATCACACGGTCCTTCGTCTTCAAAGAAGTCTTCACGCCGGTCACCGTCTCACCCCACTCCTTCGGGGTCTGGCCGGCATATGCGGCCTCCAGTTCTGCTTTCAAGGCAGGTGACGACTGGTCCGGAACGGTTCCCGCCCATAGCTCGCCTTTCGTCACGGCCAGCACCAAGGCAAGAGCGAAAACTCCAACAACTAAAGAATTCCTGTATGCATGCTGTTTCATCAGGTCCCCCCTCGTTCCGGTACTGTCAGATAATGCTGATGTAACTGCTATTCCTCCCTTCCCCGGTCTATACAGACGGGAATGGATGGGAACGTGTAGAAAGGATGTCACTTCAGTCTATCCGCTACGACTCTGACCGACTATAAGGGAAACTTCGCGGCTACGCAACAAATACAAAGACCTGCCAGGTTTTGAAAACCTGGCAGGTCTCAGACACCCTAAATCGGGCAGGACGCACGAAGCGTCCTGCCCGATTCACACTCTTAGCCGAGGATCTGCTTGAGGTCCTGATCCGGGGTGGTAATGGGTGCAATGTTGAAGTTCTCCACCAGGAAATTGAGAACGTTCGGGGTAATGAAGGCCGGGAGGCTGGGGCCCAGCTTGATGTTCTTGATTCCCAGGTGCAGGAG
>JAQUHM010000461.1 GCA_028683595.1 Geobacteraceae bacterium
ATGCAGACAAAAAAGAGTGAGTATTCAATCGATTTCATCAACAGGGATGTGAAGGATTTTGCCGCGATTGAAACCAGGGAGACATTCCATCGCGTGGATTTTGAGGAGATCGCTATGATCGTCCTCTTTGCCCTCATTATTCTCGTCTTCCTGAGCCAGTTTTTTCCCGGCAATCCCGAAACCGATAGCCTTGAGGAAAGGAAATACAACGGGGAAAGACAACCGGCATACATCGCTTAGCTAACCGGATGCCGCGCCATTTCAGACTGAAACAGGATATGTACAAACATTAAACCCCGTGGGGGCGGACATTTTCCCCATGGGGGATGATCCGCCTCCCGAACAACAACGAAAGGAGAACGATCATGGAAGGAATGATACTGCACCGCGGAGCAATCGAAGTGAAACGGCATGACCTTGACCTGGTACCGCTGCCCGAGGAGACCGACAGCTACCAGCCGGTAAGCCACTACGATCTTACCGACCGGCTTCTGACCGTCAGCCAAGACATCCTCACCGACTACTGTCTCGTGGGGGAAAAGTACGCCCTGGCCCGCCAGGGGCAGCAGATGTTCGCATTTCTCCAGTTCAGGAAGGAGGAAGCGGACCTGGGCCTTTGCATCGCCTACCGCAACAGCTATGACCGCTCCATGAGCGTCGGAATGGCCATCGGCGCCACCGTGTTCATCTGCGACAACATGGCCCTCACGGGCGAGATCGCGGTGATGAAGAAGCACACCAAGAACGTCTGGACCACCCTCGAAGACCTGGCCATCTCCACCATCTACCGGAGCCAGAGGAACTTCCAGACCATCCAGGTTGCATCAGAGAGGATGCGTGGTATTCCCTTCTCCGACGCCGACGCCTTTTCCGCCATGGGGAACCTCTTCGGCATGGACATCGTGAGTCCGCGCCAGATTCCCATCGTCAAGGAGGAATGGCTGCGGCCGAGACACGGCGTATTCCGGGAAAGGAATGCCTGGTCATTCTACAACGCCTGCACCGAGGCCCTGAAAAGCTGTCCTCCTAGCGCCATCATGGAAAAGCATATCCGGCTTCACCGGGAGATGGAAAAACGGCTGCAGCTATGCCAGTAATAGAAAGGAGGGAAAGATGGGCGCTAAATTGCCACGACCAATCGCGGCCCCAGGATACACGATTCAAAGGCGGTCCCACTGCGGCAAGCTCTTTGTCACCGTAACGACCCGGGAAGGAAAACCGTTCGAAGTCTTCATCCGCTTCGGCAAGGCAGGCGGCTGCTGTTCGGCCATGGCCGACGGCATCGCCCGGCTCGTATCCTACGGTCTTCGCTCCGGCCTGGATCCCGAGGATGCGATCAAGGCCCTCTCCGGCATTTCCTGCCATCTGGGGCCGAAAACCTGTCTCAACGAGGTGGCCTCAGCCATCCGATTGGTAATGAAGCACCTTGAGACCGCGGTTGATATCAACCGGCTGATCGAGGACGAGGAATTTGCCGACGCCAACGCGGAGGATACCGACCGAGGAGCATCGAACGAGACAACACCTGGGGAGGATCTGCCGTTTGGAATAGTTTGCGCCGGAGCAGTGGAGGCAAGCCGGGCGGAGATCGACATCTGAGCGACGACATCCGGACGAAAAGTACTTTCTCGTAGTGACACCTATCAACCCCACCGGGGGCGACATCCGCCCCCTTGGGGTGCATGTCGTCCCCTTTTAAAGGAGACTGACATGACGATACTCAATACACTCTTCGGGCCGAAAGAGATTCCGGAAGGTAGAAAAACCATCAGGCTGATCGCCATCAGGTCCGTATTCGAACGGGAGAAGATCCGGGAGGACGCGCCCAAATATCTGAGTACCACCCGATTCACCTCTCCCCAGCAGATTTTCGAGATCTTCTGTGACCTCAAACTGGAAACCAAGGAACACTTCATAACCCTGCACCTGGACGGCAAGAACCGGATACTCTGCATCGACCGGGTGTCGGTGGGGAGCCTCAACCAGAGCATTGTCCATCCCCGCGAGGTCTTCAAGTCCGCTATCTACTCATCGGCTGCCGCAATTGTCCTTATCCACAATCATCCTTCCCTTGACCCCACACCGAGCCGGGAGGACATCGAGATCACCCGCCGGCTCAAGGAATGCGGGGAACTGCTCGGCATCAAGCTCCTCGACCATATCATCGTCGGTGATTCGTACGTTTCGTTTGTGGAACAGGGGATGCTGTGAGGTGGCGGGTATTCTTCTCACCTCGCCAGATTGAGCGTCCCCCCTATGGCTCTGCCAGTCAATAGCTATAGACTTAATCTTCGACAGAATGAAAACATCGGTTGTTTTCGTTGTGGAGCAAAGAAACGGGCTGGATTTCAGGGTGGGGCTGCGCTGCAATTTGCTTTTCAGTAACATGACTATTCCGTCTTTCGGGTAAGAACCCGGGAAAGGCCTTTTTGCAAATATTGAGAAGATATTTGTAGGTTGCTAGAGGGGAAATTTGCGTGAGGATTTTTCCCCTTTTTTAGATCCGCAACGATTCCAATGGAATCCAATTGATTGATGCTTGCGCCATCTCTATGTTGTTAAATCCCTCTTGGTAATCTGACGTGTCCTGTCAACAACAGACACTCCCAACTCAAGCGGCATTGGGTAGATTGCCATAGTTTTGTGCAGACACAGCTGGCGCAATATAGCTGAGGCGCGAATGGCGCCGTTGGCGGTTGTAAAAGATCTCGATGTATTCTCGGATAGAGGCTTCAGCTTCTGAGCGGGTGGCGTAACGACAGTGATGCACCAGCTCGTTTTGAGGCTTA
>JAQUHM010000096.1 GCA_028683595.1 Geobacteraceae bacterium
TATTCCGACTGTCAGCGAGAGGTGCTAAAAGCGGATTGCAATTTCAGGCGCCGGTGAGGAGGCTGTACTCACGGTTTATTTCTTCGACAGTATCCGTATTCGCTTTCAGTAACGAGTGGAGTTCGAACAGTGTTCCAAGGTCTGTTTCCAGAAACTCCATTCCGGCTATTTTACCATCGGCATGTTTTATCTCAGCATTGAATTGCAGGTATTTGTCCGAGTGGCCAAGGGGAAAGGAAAGGCATATGCCGTCCCCCTCGTTGAGCGGGGTGGCCATGCTGAACTCGACCATCGCCCCTTTGAGGGAGATGTCCTGAAGGGTTACTTCAGATGAACCGTTTTCGTAATCCACAAAACATTTTTCAACAATTTTGAAGCGGCTGAAACGTCTCTCTGCCATTGCCAATTCCTCCTTGAATGCATTGATAAGGGAAGCCAATTTTCTGTTGCCACTGGTCTTTCATGCAAAAAGGTGATTAGCATCACCCCTCATTTTCAAAAATAAACAGTAATAAGGCGCCAAGCAAATTAATAGTGTTTAAGAAAACTATCTTTAATTACCGTATCGGCTCGGTGAAAAAAAACTTTAGAGCTTTTTACTGTGGGGTAATTATCCCTGAAGACTTCTTCTGCCGAATCTTTCTACTAGCGTGACTGTATAAGCTTTTACATTACCTTTACATGTAAAGGGCCGCGGAGGGGGTACACTAGTAATGAAAAAATCTTTTACCCTTTTTGAAAAGAAAGCACAGGTTAACCATGAAAATTCTCCTGCTTTACCCTAACAATCCAGATACCTTCTGGAGTTTTAGACATGCCTTGAAATTTATCTCCAAAAAAGCCTGCTATCCCCCGTTGGGTCTGCTGACGGTCGCGGCAATGCTCCCTGAAAGCTGGGAAAAGAGGCTTGTGGACATGAATACGCAAACATTGTCCGACAAGGAGCTTCAATGGGCTGACTATGTGTTTCTCAGTGCCATGACGATACAGAGGGACTCGGTGAAAAAACTGCTGACCAGATGCCGGCAGTTAGGTGTCTGTACTGTTGCCGGCGGACCTTTGTTCACTACCAGTCCTGCTGAATTCGATGATGTCGATCACCTTGTGCTCAACGAGGCGGAGATTACCCTTCCTCCTTTTCTAGAAGACCTCCAGCGCGGGCATGCACGTCACCTGTACACTTCTGAATGCCGCGCCGAGTTGAAAGATACCCCTGTCCCGCTCTGGGAACTGATAGATGCGAAAAAATATGCGGCAATGAACATCCAGTACTCCAGGGGCTGCCCTTTCGATTGCGAATTCTGTGATATAACGGCGTTGTTCGGGCGGGTACCGCGGACAAAGACGACAGAACAGCTGCTTGAAGAGCTGGAAAGCCTTTATGTAGCGGGCTGGAGAGGCGGGGTTTTCTTCGTTGACGACAATTTTATCGGTGACAGGAAAAAACTGAAAAATGACATCCTTCCGGCACTTATCCAATGGATGACAAGCAGAGGACATCCGTTCAGCTTCATTACCGAGGCATCCATAAACCTGGCGGATGATGAAGAGTTGTTGGAGATGATGGTTACTGCCGGGTTCGAAGAGGTCTTTATCGGCATCGAGACGCCCAGCGAAGAGGGACATCAGGAGAGCGGCAAGGAGCAGAACAAGAATCGTGATCTTCTCGACTGTGTCAAGAGAATACAAAAATCAGGCCTTCAGGTTCAAGCCGGTTTTATCGTCGGTTTTGACAGCGACTCACCGACGATCTTTGAACGGCAGATTCGTTTTATTCAGGAAAGCGGCATCGCTACGGCCATGGTCGGGATGCTCACCGCGCTGAGCGGCACAAAATTGTATCAGCGCCTGGTCAGGGAAGGGCGGATGCTGGAGGATGCTTCCGGTAACAATACCTCAATTGCTACGAACTTTGTTCCCAAAATGAAGATGGAAGTACTCGTCAACGGTTACCGCACAATAATTGATACTATCTATGCGCCGAAGAACTATTACCGACGCGTCATCACCTTTCTCAAAGACTACCAGCCGCTGCAGCGGGGAGGGATTCATCTCAAGCCCGGCTACCTTGGGGCGCTGTTCAAGTCCATGCTGATACTTGGATTTCTGGGCAAGGAAAGATTCCAGTACTGGAAATTGTTTTTCTGGTCACTATTTCGGCGACCCCGGCTATTTCCGACTGCCATAACTCTGGCAATTTACGGCTTCCATTTCCGCAAGATTGCAGAAAAAATCTCCTATAGTCCGAGGTGATACTGAAGATTATTGATTCTTTTGTTTCAGGGCTTTCAGTTCATCCAGGTATTTGTCGCGGCAGGATGGGCACAATCCGTGGGTAAATTCGATGTCCAAGCGATCTCTTAGGTATGACTCCACCTGTACCCAGTAATTTGCGTCAGTCCTGACCTGTTTGCAGACAGCACAAATAGGAATAATTTTCCGGAGTTCGACTAACTCAGAGATGTCTTCCAGCACCAGTATTGCAAAGTGTGTGTCCTGGAAAACAAAAGGTGAGGCGGTTACCAGGACGTAAATCTCAATTACTTTATCATCCCGGATGAGATCCATCTTTTGGCGACTCCGAACAACGCTGCCTCCCTGGAAAGCCTTGCCCACGGAGTTTCTGACAACACAGACCGAGCAGGCCTCGGACCGGCCACATCCCTCCTCCACGTCGTGGTGATGCACGCAGCGAAGGGCTTCGCCACCGCGCATCTGGAGTACTTCCGGTTTTTCGGATGTCAGAAGTGCTGAAGCCGTGACATTATATTCACGTATCCGTACGTCCTCGTCCACGACAAAGACCGGGGACGGCATTGCATCAAACGCCCTTGAAATAAGATCATCCATAAAACATTCCTTGCTAATCTTTAGTAAATTTTAAGATTTGAAAACATATCACAAAACAGTCGTAAAAGTGGTACAAAATTATCAAAATATGAACTTTGGTATACTTTTCATGTACCATTTTCCTGACATGAACATAAGGAAGGAAGAGCCATGAAACTGAAGAAAATTGTCGCAATCATACGGAATCAGTTTTTGGAAGAAGTCGAAATCCTGTTGGTGGAAATGATGGTCAAAGGGATCAGTGTGACAAAGGTTAAGGGCTATGGAGAGTATGCCAACTTTTTCAATCCCGATTGGCTTGTTTCACATTCGAGGATTGAAATATACACTGAAGAAGCAAGGGTAGATGAAATAGCAGCTGCCATTATGGAGGCTGCCAACACTGGAATGGAGGGTGACGGTATTGTTGCCGTTATCCCGGTGAGCAAATTGTATCGCATCAGGACAAAATCGGAGATAACGCCGGAAGAACTCTGAAACTATGGGGGATTACGGTGGCGTGGGGAGCTGCAGGAGGGTTGGAGTTCCCCCTCCGCAGGAGCGGAGGGGGAATGTCATGGTACTGATTGCTGTGTGGCCCTGCTTGAGATGGCAAGCCACACGGCACTGTTATATCCGGGTATGACGTTGTCTTAGCCCTGGACAACGCGACGAGCTGCGCGTTTGATGCTGACCAGGTTGCGGAAGCTGACGTTGTCGGTGGTGATGTTCTTGCCCTTTGAGCCGCAACCAAGGGTCAGTGAGGGGATCAGTACGTTGTACAGACCGCCGATGGCGCCGTGGCTGGTCGGTGAGTTGAAGGTGATGCGGTTTGCGTCAACACGCTGGGCGAATTCCTGACAAAGTGTATCGTTGGCGGAGTGGATGCCAGCGGTGTGGCCAGCGCCACCCCCCTGCAGCAGAGATTCGCACAGGTTGATAGCAGCGTCTTTACCATCGACGATGTAATAGCCCAGGGTTGGGGAGAGTTTTTCACGGCACATGGGCTCTACGTCCTGCAGGCCTTTCAGCGGGCCAACCAGAAGCACTTCGGTATCTTCGGGTACGCTGAAACCGGCCATCTTGGCAATCGTGGCAGGTGACTGGCCTACAACGGCGCCGTTGACAACATAGTGGTCGAAGTACAGTTTTTCCAGCTTGGCTTTTTCGTCAGCATTGACGTGATAGACTTTGAGTTCTTTCAGTTTGGCAAGAGCCTTTTCGGCAACCTTGGCATCGTCGAAGATCAGGTTCTGCTCGGATGCGCAGACAACGCCGTGGTCGAAGTTCTTGGAGAGAACAACGTCGGACATGGCCTGGTCGATGTTGGCATCTGCAGCAATGTACACGGGCACGCCACCGGGGCCAACGCCGAAAGCGGGGTTGCCGGAGCTGTAAGCAGCCTTAACCATGGCGCCGCCGCCGGTTGCGAGGATAACATCAACACCGGGGTTGGTCATCAGGGCGTTGGTGGCCGCGATGGAAGGCTCTTCAACCCACTGGATGCAATCTTTGGGTGCGCCGGCGGCAATGGCTGCGTCCAAGCAAAGCTGGGCAGTTTTTGTGCAGCATTTCTGGGCGCGTGGGTGAAAGCCGAAGATTACCACGTTGCGACATTTGAGGGCTGAAAGTACCTTAAAGCAGACCGTGGAAGTGGGGTTTGTGGTGGGGGTAACGGCAGCAACAACCCCAATGGGTTCGGCGATTTCGATGATATCGTTTTCGTCTTTGACAACGCCAACGGTTTTCACGCCTTTCATGTCGTTCCAGATAACGGTGGAACCGAAGTAGTTCTTGATGGTCTTGTCAGCAACGTTGCCGATGCGGGTTTCTTCAACAGCCATTTTTGCAAGCTCTTCCTTGTTCGCATCAATTACTTTTGCGATTGCTTCACAGATTGCATCGGTTTTTGCCTGATCGAGTTTTTTGTACTCGGTAAGGGCAGCTTTGGCTTTCAGTACCATTTGATTGATTTTTTCTTCTACCATTTTATAAATCCTCCTGAAATACCGGGTTTGTGGAGCCCGGTTAAAATATAAGGACACTGCATATTGACTGAAAGCGGCAGAGGATATTTTTCTGGAAATATCCCGTCTGTGTATCTTTCTGGAACATGTTACATTTTAGTAATATTATAAACCGGATACAAGTGTCAACGGAAAAATATGGAACACAACTTCGATGATAGGGATTTAACCGTTGAATATTATATGGTAACTAGCTGATCTAACGATGGAAAACAGTGGTTTGAAATGGAAGAAAAAAATTTAGCGCTGCTGAAATTTTGTCTGATTTATATATCAGGTGTTGGATCTTGAGTTTTGTCTGATAGGGGAGAAGTATTTGCCGTCTTCTGTGACGTTGATAACCGGTTGATTAATAAAGAAATTCATGCGCGAGGAAATTCCTGATCCAAAAGAGAACACCATTATACGTCTCAAAAACTACTTAGTTTCACATCCGGAGTTTCCGGATGGAAATTAAAAAGGGGCCGGCCTCGTATGGCTTCCCCCCTTGTCGAATGATCCCGTATGTGTCCTTTGCCAGGATCCGATTGTCCGGTAGCTTATTCTTTTGCCTCGCTTTTTTTTTCCTTTGGGCCCTTTCTGCGGACAGCGCCTTCGATCCATAGCGAAAGGGTTTTCCCGCTTTGCAGGGTTTCTTCGGGGATGGTGAGATTGTTTTTCGTTGCCAAATCCCGGGCAAATTTCAGCTGGGCCTCACTGGGGCCGCCGCCTACGGCGCGAACCGGCGGCACGGTGAAGGCCATCTTGCCGTGAACCCCTTTGCAGAAACGCTGCCAGGTCTCCTTGTTTTCGACGATCAGGTCGAGGAAACCTTCCATCCTGTTGGTGAGGGCGTAATCGATAACCCAGGGGTGCTTGTCATGCAGGTAATCCACCAGGGTCTCGCCCGGTGGCAGAGGAACGACCTTTCTTTTCTCTTCCTTTACGTAACCCCGGTCGACGATGTTTTTGGTGATGGCGGCGTAGGTCGACGGTCGGCCGATACCCAGCCGTTCCAGTTCTTTTACCAGGGAGCCCAGGGTAAACCTGCCGGGTGGTTTGGTCTTCTTTTCCGCCAGGATCTCCGTTACCTTTGGCACCAGTTCCCCGACTTCCACCGGCGGCAGCTCCTGCACGGTGTCTTCGTCGCCCTTTTTCTCCTTATCTTCATCGGTTACGGCATAAAGCTTAAGGAAACCATTGAACTTAAGGACCCGTCCACTGGCCTTAAATTTTTCCCCGGCCACCAGGAAGAGCAGGGTTGTGGAGTCGTAGACTGCGGCCGCCATTTGGCTTGCCACCGCACGCCTGAAGATCAGGTCGTAGAGCCGGGCATGCTCGCTGGTAAGACCTTCCTTGCGAACGATTGTCGCGATATCGGCGGCTGAATGCATCTTGGTTGGACGGATGCCTTCATGGGCATCGGCCTGGCTATTTTTGGATTTGTGACGGTTCGGTTTTGGGGGGAGGTACTCGGCGCCGAGGGCCTTGGCGAGGAACTCCCTGATTTCATTGATGAAGGCGTCATCCATGCGCACCGAGTCGGTGCGGTGGTAGGTGGTCAGGCCGTGGTCGAAAAGCCCTTGGGCCAGTTTCATGGTCTGTTCCGGGGTAAACTTCAGGTGGACAGCGGCCGCCGCCTGCAGGTCGACAGTGGTGAACGGCGGCTTGGCTGACTGGCGGGCCTCTTTCTTATCCACTTTATCCGCCAGGGCATGGGTCTCGGCCTGAATGGCCTCAATGATGGCCTGGGCGTCCGCCACCTGCTGGAACTTGCCCTTGATGTGCCGGGCGAGAAAGGTGGTTCCCTCCTTGTCCAACTGAATATCAAGTATCCAGTACGGGGTCGGGGTGAAATTCCGGATTTCCCGCTCCCGGTCAACCACCAGCCGAACCGCCGGGGACTGCACCCGTCCGACACTGTATTTGCCGCGCAGGCTCCGGCTTGCCAGAGGGGAGAGGATGTAGCCCACCAGACGGTCGCCGATCCGTCGACCGAGGAAGGCGCTGTAGAGTCCTTCGTTGGTCTCCTCGAAGGGCACCGCCTTGGCCAGGGATTCCTTTAACCCTTTTTCCGTAACTTCGTAGACCTCCATCCGCCGGCATTCCTTGGCCACTTCCTTTACCTCCTCGTAAATATGGCGGCTGATGGCATATCCTTCGCGGTCCGGGTCACCGGCCAGCATGACGATCTCATCCTTGGCCGCTATCCGCAGTTCCTTTGGCAGGTGCTTCTTTTTCTCGTGATAGACGAAGGTCGGTTCGTAGGTCTTCAGATCGACACCCATGCTGGAATCAGGCAGGTCTTTGAAGTGGCCCACAGTTGACATGGTTTTCACTTTCAGGATTGATTGTATTTTCTTCGCCTTGGTGGGCGACTCGACGATAATAAGCATGGCTTGACTGGGGTACCTGTTCTAATCATTTGGTTTTGATGGACATTTGTTCTTGTTGCCGAGCGCCTCTACTGCCTGGAGCTGAGCAAAATTTGACGAATTATTAATAATACAGGATAGTATTCCATAAGTCACCATCGGGGGAAAAACTTTTCCGCGGGTGAATGGAGGAGAGAGGAGTAGCGGATGATTCGACTGGAAACGAAAGACAGATTCAGCGGCTGTCTGCTGGCAGGCGCGGTGGGTGATGCTCTCGGCGTGCCCGTGGAATTTCTGACCATCCACGAGATTCGCACTATCTATGGGCCGGAGGGTATCCGTACCTTTTCAGAGACACCGGCCGGCATCGGTGCAATCAGCGACGATACCCAGATGACCCTTTTTACCGCGGAAGGACTGCAGCGTGAGTTTTGCCGTTCCCAGGTGACAGGGGCAAAGCCGGAATATGTCACAGCGGTCTATCGGTCCTATCTGTGCTGGCTATACACGCAGGGCGAGGTGTCCCGTGATCCGCAATTCCGTGAGTGTCTCAGTGGGGAACTGCTGAAAATTAGGGATCTGAACCATCGACGGGGACCCGGTAGCACCTGCCTCTCATCGCTGATCTCGGGGAGGATGGGGACGGTCGACTCTCCCATTAATGCGCAAAAGGGCTGTGGCGGCATCATGCGGGTCTCACCGGTCGGGCTCTTCTGCCGGGCCCTTCCCGGCCGCATGGACGACCGAGAGAGGGCCGTTATGGCCTTTAACCTGGGTTGTGCCGTGGCCGCCATCACCCACGGTCATCCACTTGGCTATCTGCCGGCCGGTTATTTGGCCGCGGTCCTTTTCTCCCTCGTGTCAGGGGTGGATCTGGAAGAGGCTTTGACCGGGGCCATGTTGTTGTTGGTTGAACGCCCCGAGTGCGAGAAGAGCACCCTTGCTGTCATGATTGCCAAGGCGCTGCGAAGCACGGTGCAGGATGAGCCTGTTCCAGAAACGGTGGAGCGGCTCGGCGGCGGCTGGGTTGCTGACGAGGCCCTCGCCATTGCGCTCTATTGTGCCGTGGCTGCGAAAGGGGACCTTTCTCTGGGGCTTCGTCTGGCAGTAAACCACTCCGGAGATTCCGACTCCACCGGAGCCATTACCGGGAACATTCTTGGTGCGCTCCTGGGCAAAGAGGCACTACCCGAAGCGTGGTTGGTATGGCTTGAGTTACGAGAGCTTATCGAGAAAGTCGCGATGTTCGACATGTGAAAGCCGCCTGCCTAAGTATTTCGGCAGGCGGCTTTTTGGACGTTGAGAAGAAAGAGTTGCAGCGGGGAAATATTTTCCGGTAAGGGGCAGGGTTGTCCGGGATATTTGCTCAAATGTTATTAATCAGCAAAGCGAAAACGTACTCTAAACCTGCTGATGGCAACCATGCCGATCAGGCTGGTGCCGAGGAACCAGGCCGCTTTCGGCAGTGGCACGGGCAGTGTCGTGCCTTGCACTTCGAGTCTCAGCTGGTCCAGCTGGATGTTGTCGGAGCTGTTGATGGTAAGTATCAGCTTGCCGTCGTTGAGCCAGGTAAAATCTGCAGGTGTAAAGTTATAGGTGAAGCTTTGAGATGTTTGACCGTTTTTCAGGTCCAACTTGCTGCTATTTTGGTAGTTTCCGATGGTTAGGTTGCCATCTGTGGCTTCAGTTTTGACAAGAGCTGAGTCTTTTGGATTGTCTGTATCATAAAAGGTATAGTAGAGCACGGCCGAGGTAATGGTATATGCCCCCGGGACAAAACCTGTTGCATCAGTAGTCGGTAAGGTCTTGGCTCCGTCAACGGACAGTTGGTAATAATTGGCCGCTGTACCGGTTGCCGTCAGGTCAAACAGAAAGGTATAGGTCTGTTTGTCGATAGTAAGGAGGCTCCCGTCACCTGTGTCGCCGAGAAAAGTCTCGGAGAATGTGACCAGAGAGGCTCCCGCAGTACCCGCCATTGAGAAGACCAGCAGTAAAGTCCAGCACACAATCAGTTTTTTCATGATATATCCTCCTGGCGAAAACGCCTGTCCCATTGTTGTCAACCCTCGCAGGCAGAAAAACAGTACATTTGATCGGGATCTTAGCATATTTCATGCCTGAATTAAGACTGGTAGAATGTTTGCCATGTACACTGTTGCAATTCCATAAGTAAATGAGTTGCGCACGTTCTGGTAGAGGGCTGTTTTGGGTAGCCTGGCACAACTTGAGGATTAGCCGGTCCTTAGACATGGGTGCGAAGATTGAAAGAAGGGTCATTTTTTGGCGTTTTCATGTTTCCGGTTGGCGCAAAATTGTCATCCGGGTATCTGCTGGAGTCCTGATAACAGAAAAAAGGGACGGCTAAGGAGCCATCCCTTTTTTTGTTTCTGACAGGTACGCGTAAAGGCTAGACCGGCAGTCTTCTCCTGATGCCAATAAAACCTACTATTCCCGTGCCTAACAGCCACGCGGCACTGGGAAGGGGGACGGGACTCCGGTCATAATCGGCGTGCAATGAAAGAATCTGGCCGTTCTCAACGGTATATTCGGTGAAGGTAAAACCGCTGCCGGTCGTTATATGTCCCGCTCCAATAATCACGTCCCCTTCCCAGACCACCAAATCCCAAGACAAACCGGGGTAATTGTTGCCGGAAAAGAGGGAAGTAAAATAAAGGTTCCCTTGCATGGCCGGGCCGGTCATGACTGCATAACCGGGGTTTACGATCGTTGACGTCCAGCTTGAATCCTCGGGAGTTAACTGTTCCCATTGCGTTGCCGCCGGGTCACTCACGATAAACGCTTCGATTTTCGTGAAATCGTAGTGAGTCTCCGGAGTTCCGTACCAGCCATTTTCGTACAGTGTCTGGCTCCAGCTGGCGTCGGCATGGCTGGGTATGAAAAGGCCCAAAGTAAAAAGAACCGCTACGATACCAAATGCAATTAATTTCATATTTCCTCCACGTTCATCAATTCGGATAACTAGTTTCCATCCAGAAACGGTCCTTTTTCGTCCTAACAGTGTCAATCAGCGGTCTTGTTTGTGCGATGTACAGTAGTACGTCTCCGCACAATCCCTTGATTTCCTTGTTAGAATAAAAAAATCCTCATTTCCGAATTGGAAACCACTAGTTTCTCATCCGGAGTTTCCGGATGGAAACTAACTGGATGATCTTTGGTATATCTCTGAGCAATATGCATACCGTTTGCTTTTGTTACACGGAAAAATTATCATTTATGTCGTAGACGCCTGCTGGGTGGGGATGTGTTGGGAAAATTGATTGTCAGATCGTTGGTTGGTTTATCGTAAGTAATTTTGCAGGAGGCGAAAATTGTCAAAAAAGTGACAAAAATTGCATAGTGATATTTGTGGGGGTAAGAGTGTCTGTTAGATCTGTTTTGTCTGCTGAGGGTGGTGGGGTGGTACTTGGGTCAGAAGGGCAGGGTATGCGGTTTCGGGAGTGAGAGAAAAGGGGCTGGTTGAGGAGTCAGCCCCTTTAAGGTGTGCGGGGATTGATGCGGTTGCTATGTGCGGGCTTTCTTTCTGGCCGCAACTATGCCGATCAGGCCACTGGCAAATAACCATGCAGCACCTGGAATCGGCGTCGCTGTTGGTTGGTCAGGTGAAATCTTGTCGCTGTTAGAGGGGGCAATAAGTGAGTATCCTATCGTGCTGTTGGGATCCCATTGAACCAGGAGCGAATTAAAGTAGTTTGTTTGAACTGAATCGGGACCGATATACGTCGACGTACCGCTGTCGGTATAGTTCGAGCTTCCTGTGCTTAAGCGCAGGAACACCTGGGAGGTTCCGCTCAACTCAAGTTGGTTGCCCGTGAGGGGAGACCAGGAATCGCTGCCGTTAAGGGAGTATTCAACAGGAAAGGTAGTAATCAGATTAAGAATGTTCAACTGGATCCCATCACCATCGGTATCTACGGCCCAGAACTGGACCAAGGGCGGCGCAGTCATCATTGCTGATGACCAGGTTGAAGCGCCGAACAGGATGGCGAGAGTAAAGAGAATCACGCGTACATTTTTCATGACATTCTCCTGTAAAAATAGAATAGGCTGTCAACAAGTTGTTCTTGATTGACTAAAGCCGAACGAATCCTCTGAAATATCAGTGCAATTTGTGGATAAATACTAGCACAATATAATATGATTTACAGCGAAAAAAACTAATGTATTGTGAAAAATATATGGCCTTGGTCTGGGGTATGGCTGTATAGATAAGTTTGGCGCGACATTAGCGCCTTTGTCGAATTAGTGCATTCGGTAATATATTTAGTTTCTATCCGGAAACGCCCAAATTCCTCCCCCTCCCATCAAGGGAGAGGGAGAAAAAAGTCAGTTTCCGTATGGAAACTGAAAAAGTACTGTTCCGTGGAGGGTTGGGGTTTTCACTGAGTCTCTCGTACG
>JAQUHM010000462.1 GCA_028683595.1 Geobacteraceae bacterium
AAGCGTTCGGAGCAACCGGTCGGTAGGAGCGTAGCGAACTTTGTTAGTGCCACGTTTGTCAAGAAGCCCGGCAACACGGCCAAGCCCCTGAAGTGCCACTGCCGTTCCGTCACGGAAACCTCTTTCCGCGAGAGAGATAACCTTACGCCGCACCTCTTCGACGCTGGTTGCCTTCAGGTCGTCTTCGTCAACGGAGCAGATTTGGGCCAGATGCTCAGCAAGCAGCTCAGCTTTTTCCTCTTCGGGTATGTTAGGAGAGTTGAGCTTTTCGTTGATTTCGGAATTGCACCCAATAGCTAGCTCTACAAAGCGCCGCACAGCAAGCATCCCGCGACCCTCATTCTCATCTCGCGTGGCAATCGATGCCTTGCGGACCACATCCATCCGCGGGCCGGGAATTTCACAGACGCAAACCGGGATGTGTTCCATTTCCAGCCAATGATTTGAGGTCTCAATTGCATAGATGTATATATTGAAAGCAATGATGTGCATTAAGTATTCGAGTACATCTTGATCTGGTAAGCCGAGTGATAGAAGGTTGTGAACATCTTCGGCCAGGCGATCATAAGCGGGATGAGTTTTGTATGGAAGATAAGTACCACC
Organism: Geobacteraceae bacterium; assembly: GCA_028683595.1. GTDB lineage: Bacteria > Desulfobacterota > Desulfuromonadia > Geobacterales > Geobacteraceae > RPRC01. The sequence continues at coordinate 604 of JAQUHM010000462.1, forward strand.
CTTCATGCTCGCACTTTCAGGTTCAGCGGTAGGAAGAAGACTGGTGAGCAGTTTATTGCGGGTCGTAACTGAATAGAAAAGGGGGGAGAGCTTCTCAGCAAGAGATTCTCGAAGTGATTCCGAAGCACGACTGAGCATCAGATAAGCCAACTCGCCGGTACGCGTAAAAAGAAGCCGATCACGTTCCAAGCGCTCATTGCTCGGCTCATATAATGCTGCCGGACCGATAGGGAACAACAACTGTCGAGTCCATGTTCGCCCAGAGACAGGATCCATTGTGATCCGTCTCAAGAGATTTATGCGCGAGACTAAGTCGCTAAATGAATGAAAACGTTGGCGTAGATATGAAAAATCGGCAGTAAATTTGTCACCGACAGCCGCCTGATTCTTAATCTCACTGAGCCACATTTCCCACGCATCTTCGTCGCTGCCTTGGCACCTCGCACGAATTTCTTCCATGAGGGGGTTGTTAAAGAGAATGCTGCGAAGATGTATTGAGGTATTTGCAGAATATCGCACATCCTCTCCTGGCTCAGTGAGGGCAAATAGTTTCCCATCCCTATGCATTGCCTCTGCCATTCCAAGGAACTCTAGCAATAAAGCTGACCCCGGTTGCCTCTCCAGACGGTGCCCCCAAATTGCCTCGTTAAACCAACCTAAAAATTCTCTTTTCGAACCGGCGTAGGGCTGCGTATTGTCTATTTCTGTGATTTTCATAATGATTTCACTCGCTCAGGTGAATGTGCTCCTTATGAATCTGGCCAGTCGAAGAAACGTCGAGACGCATCAGGACCTCTGAACTCTGACGAATTTGAAGGTCACGCAAGCAACATTGCTTCAACGAGAGAAAGTCCTCGTAAGTCTCACGCGAAAAGCTGGAGGGCATTGCCCCGGCAGCAATGCGCATGAGGAATTCAAACCGTGAGATTGTAAGTTCGAAACTGAAGCTTAGGTTATTTGTTCTAAGTACCACCTTCGGGTATACCCCATCAGGGATTATGTCAAAACCCGGAGGGTTGTCGACAATGGAAATCTCCTTGAGCAACAGGTCGCTCACCGGTGATGTACTCAGGTCAAGGCCAGTGGCAAGATAGACTTCATGAGCATTTTCGTCGAGCAAAAGTCCGGTCCACACGCGGTTTAGTCCTCCGGCCAGATGCCGGATGTGCAGTTTCGCAGGTGAGCGACCATCGCGAATTGGATCGAGGATATGCTGTACAAAGTCGCCGGCATGATGAAAGACAGTGATGGACCAGAGTTTGTAGTGTTTAAGGTGGTCCTCTGAAGCATGAAGAAAGATGCGGCGCCTTTCGTGTGCCAGTTCGGATAGGAATTCGCATGATTCCTTCCCGTCTGTAGTCTCCCCGCGTATATAGCGGAGAATAAGCCCCTCCAGTGATGGATTCCGCTGCTTGTATATATCTTTCGCGACTAGTTCAGCGTGTTCAGTTTGTAGCTCCTCATCCCGAGTACCAAAAATAATCAGCTCGTCGAGATCATTGGTGGTCTCCTCACCAGCATGGAGCATTGAGAGGAATCGATAGACATCTCTTTGGTTCCTCTGCGCTTTACCCAAGTTAAAACCGAAAAGGTTTAAATGAATGGCTGCTTTATGCCGGGTGTCGTGGGCAAAAATCCTTTTAGCGGAAGCGTCTGGCCGGAGTACTTTGTCGGGAGCATCAGGATGACCGAGAAGAGCGTTTGAAAGCAAAATCAGAATTGAGCGTAATGGGAGATGGTGCCCTGTGCTATCTGCAATTCGGGCGAGAGTGATCAGACGATCCCTGACCGCTGGTTGGCAAAGCATTTCATGGTTCGCCCTAATGGACGATGTGTCCCCGAAAAGAGGGTTTTCTTTCTCATCTTCAAGGCATTTCCATTCAGGTCGGCATAGTATGCCATTCAAACAGAGCTGCATCAGCAAATCGCTCGGAGTGCGGGAAAGATTTATGAGACGAAGGAGAGGAAGATGTTCTAACTCCATTGTGCCTCTAGCGTGAAGGTCAATCAGAGCTTCGCCAAAAGCTTTAAGTTCGGTTGTGCAGTTAGATGGTAAACTTCGAATTGTTTCAAGCAGTTGGCCGTCGTTGACCGCAAGAACGTAAGCATGTCCACCGGTCCCTTGGACGTGAGCGGCGGCTTCCTCCAACATGCTGACATTTTCGGGTTTTAAGATACC
>JAQUHM010000097.1 GCA_028683595.1 Geobacteraceae bacterium
TGGGCAGAATTAAAACCACAACTAATGCCGCAGAGGCGGCTATGGAAGTTGACCTGCTCATTGAAGCAGTTCCCGAGGACCCGGTCCTGAAGAGCAAAGTATTTGCCGAATTCAATCAACTGTGCCCTGCCCGGACGATTTTTGCTACAAATACTTCCTTATTGGTCCCCTCGTTGATCGCCGAAGCCACGGGTCGGCCGGATCGATTTCTTGCGTTTCATTTTCACCAGCCGGCCTGGATAGGCAACGTAGCTGATATTATGTCTCATCCCGGCACTTCTGCGGAAGTTGTGACGCTGGTTCGTGATTTTGCCAAATCGATCAGCCAGATACCGATGGTGCTTCACAAGGAAAATTACGGGTATGTTTTCAATGCCATGTTCAGCGCTTGGACCGGTGCAGCTATCACTCTGGCTGCCAATGATGTTGCTTCGGTGGAAGATATTGATAGGGCTTGGATGGGAGTTATGAAAACAACCATCGGTCCGCTCGGCACGCTGGATGTTGTCGGTCTGGATACTGTTTGGCACATTTGCGAATACTGGGCAAACACCCTTAATGATCCGCAAACCATCAAAAATACCAACTTTATCAAACAGGAATATGTTGATAAAGGTTGGGTTGGCGTGAAAAGCGGACGAGGTTTTTATACCTATCCTGACCCGGCATATCAGGCCCCAACCTTTATCAAAAGCGAATAGAAGCAACCAAAAACAATGTGGGACCTTTCTTGAATATGCATCTTAATTAGTTTCCATCCGGAGTTTCCGGATGAAAACTAATTATGAAAGCCGTAATGCGGGCCCTCCCCTGATCATTCTGTACGGGCTCTTCGGGTCACTGGATAATTGACGCACGATGAGTAAAAAATTATCTGACCGTTACCAGCTTCATGCGATACAGGGTACCAAGTTGTCTGAGTTATTGATGCCGGACTGTACATCCATATTTCCTTGGAAGAGTATACGTCAACAGTCTTTGATTCCCTCGAGGGCATCCCCTCCACTATCTCAATCCAGAGGTTGTATGGTTCTGCACCGCTTGACCTGCTGGTTGCTCCCAAATGGGGTTTGAAAAATAATCAGATGTGGTATGCGATCGTTAATGAACTTGGTAGGCGAGGCAGTCGACAGGGTTGCAGATTGGCTGTTGATACCCTGCAGGACAGCAATCTCTGAAGTGATCACTGCCTTGCAGGTGTCGAGAATTGAGAAACGTCGATAAGATGACTCACTCTAACGGAGAGCATTCTTTTGCAGGGTATCCTGCAAGCTTTGTTCGTAGCCGCTTAGTATATGTTCAAGTGAAATAAGGAGGATTATATGCAAACCCGTATTTCTTTCGCTGAATGGAAAGGTTCTTTAAAGGAAGGCAGCGGCACCATGTCCCTCGGCAGTCATTCTTATGAGGGACCTTTTTCATTTGCTTCACGTTTTGAGAACGGGCAGGGAACCAATCCTGAAGAGTTGATTGGAGCCGCAATTGCCGGATGTTACTCGATGTTCCTGTCGGCTCTTCTCTCAAATGATGGTTTTGTGCCAACGCGTATCACAACATCTGCCACAGTTGCGCTGGGTGACGGTCCTGCCATTACCTCGATCACTCTCGACACGGAAGGTGTGGTTCCAAAACTTTCTGAAAAGGCGTTTCTGGAGAAAGCCGAGGAGGCAAAAAAGAACTGCCCTGTTTCAAAAGCGCTTGCCGGGACAGAAGTCAAGCTGGTTGCGAAGTTTCTGGCATAATCCGCAATGCGTCTTCACTATGAAAGTATTGGGGAAGGGTCACCTCTCATTATTCTGCACGGTCTGTTTGGTTCCCTGGAAAACTGGCGCTCTATGAGCAGAAAACTGTGCCGCAGCTTCCGGGTATTTTCCGTTGACCTGCGCAACCATGGCGGATCACCCCACAGTGCCGAATTCAATTACGCTCTGATGGCAGAGGACCTCAAAGAGTTCGTGCATGAACACTCCCTTGGCTCGACACATCTGCTGGGTCATTCCATGGGCGGCAAGGTAGCCATGCAATTTGCGTTAACCAACCCTGAATATGTGGACAGACTTGTTGTGGTTGATATTGCTCCACGTGCCTATCCTCCTTCCCATGAAGATATTTTCACGCTGTTGATTTCCATCCGTCTCGAGAGATTTTCCGGACGAAACGATGCCCGCCATGAAATCGAAAAAGGAATCTCCGACAGGTCGGTAGTGGAATTTCTGCTGAAAAATATCATGACCTCGCCGTCGGGAACGTTGCAGTGGAAAATGAATCTGAAAGGGCTCAGAGATAACTACCATGAGATTATTGCGGCACCCGCATGGGAGGGAGTCTACGGTAAACCGGCTCTTTTTATCAAGGGTGAGAAATCTGATTACATAAGGCCAGAAGATTATGGAATCATCAAAAAATACTTTTCTAAAGCAGAACTTGTCTCGGTTCCAGATGCCGGGCATTGGGTCCATGCACAGGGGCCGGAGATCTTTGAAAGAATGGTCCGGAATTTTCTTTCCTGTTCAAATGAGAGTTGAAGTGTAGTTAACGTGAAACTGATCGGATTTTTGGACAGTTATCACGTAAACAGGATAGCGGATGTTCGACCAGGGGAGTAAAAATATGCCAGTGAAACGATTTGTTGTTGAACTAGGTTATGGGGCAGACCTTCATGGAGCCAATGCTACTAAGGCTGCCAAGAGAGCGGTAAAGGATGCAGTTTCACGAAGTTGTTTGTGTGGATTGTTTGACATTGTCGGGATACATGATCCCAACGAAATGCACGTGAAGGTCAAGATCGCATGCCCGAAACCCCAAGAGGTCAACGGGAAAGAAGTCCTCGAGGTGATTCCCTTCGGTTCGAAAGAGTTGGAAGTTGTCGAGGGAGGGTTGTTGACTCAGGGGCTGGAGGTGCCGGCTCTGGGAAGCGGAGACAACATTCTTGTTGCTGTGGCGTCCCTGACTGTCTGCGTAAACATAGAAGAATCCGGGAAACTGTAAGAGGCTGCCCGAGTTACATGAAATTTCACGAAAGCAAGAAACTTCTTCACGGCGTTCCAGACTGAAAAGTTCTGGCTTCTCCACAAAGAGGAACCCTCCACCGAGAAAGACCCTCAAGCTGTCACGGTATAACAAAAAAGAGGAACCCGCGCCTCACAGTAATAATATTGCTGCCGCGCCGGTACCTCTTTTTTGTCTCTTCGATTCACATTCTACTCCTGACTTCAGCCATTTCTATAGATCACTGCCCCTGAGACAAGTGTTTCATCTTCCCTGAGAACATCTGTAACATTTCCCGCTGCTGCAGTCCTCCCTTCTCCTTGAATTCCCAGGCATATGAGCTCTGTTTCAAGCTGTTACCTTTCCGAAAAGAAGAATGTAAGAAAATTAAGAGTCAATAACATACTAAAATAAATAGAGATTTATGCATTTTCGACTTTTAGGCACCTTGCTGGGCCTTTCTCAGACCGTTCAGTGGCATGCGTTGTGCTTTTATTATCATAAAGAAGTACAAATCCATTGTTTTTATTGATGAATATGAAATCTATGAAACAGACAAAACCTACAGTAGGTATTCTTGTTAATCCGGCGTCAGGACGTGATGTGAGACGCCTTGTTGCCAAGGCCTCGGTATTCCAGAATACCGAGAAATGCAACATGGTCTATCGCCTTTTGGGTGCCCTGGGTGTTCTGGGTGTCGAAGAAGTCTTCATGATGCCTGATGTGGGCGGGGTAGCCTGCCACTTAATTCACTCTCTTAAACATGGACGGCATGGAAACCCGGCGTCCATGCCTACCGTACATTTCCTGGAAATGCCTATTGAGGACTCACCAATTGACACCCTGCGGGCCATCGAACTCATGGTGGGCCTGGGAGTCGGTGCCATCGTCGTTATGGGAGGTGACGGTACCCATCGTCTCGTAGCGAAAAGCTGCGGGTCAGTTCCGCTTGTGACTCTTTCCACCGGAACCAACAATGCGTTTCCCGAGATCAGGGAAGCAACCGTTGCCGGACTGGCAGCCGGACTGGTAGCGATGGAAAAGGTTGTGGTCAGTGATGTCTGTTCGCGAAGCAAGATCCTCCATGTGGACAAAAACGAGGTGAGCGAAGATGTTGCCCTGGTTGATATCTGTCTCACCTCTTCATGTTGGGTTGGGACAAAAGCTCTTTGGCAAGCTGAAAGCCTCAAGGAGCTCTTTGTGACCTTTGCTGAGTCGGATGCGGTTGGTCTTTCATCAATTGCCGGGCTTATCCGCCCGGTGAGCCGCTGCTCTCCCTATGGTCTGCGTTTGAAGCTTGTGCCGCCGGGAGAGGGGGTGATGACTGTGACTGCGCCTATTGCCCCTGGTTTGATGGTTCCTATCGGGATCGCCAGCTTGAAGGAAATTCGGCGCGGGGAGGTACAGATAATCGAGTCAACCTCCGGAACTCTTGCACTTGATGGTGAGCGGGAAATCGAGTTCGGTCAAAACGACAGGCTGAAAGTTTGGCTGGAAACAAATGGGCCGCTCATTGTTGATATTTCAAAAGCCATGGATCAGGCGGTCAAAAATCGTGTGTTTGTGCAGTTCCAGATGCAGGGACACTGTTTTGATCTCGGAAATGGGAAAGAACCGAGTCAATCCATAGAAGTAGGAGAAGTACTTGGATGAAAGAAACGCGAGCAGTACGAGATAAAAAGGAGGAAACGAGATGAGTGAGCTGAAGAAAGAGGGCCTTCTGAAAGCGTACCGGATCATGAAAGAGATTCGGGAGTTTGAAGAGCGTGTGCACAAAGAGTTTGCAACGGGCAAGATTCCGGGTTTTGTGCATCTGTATGCAGGTGAAGAAGCAGTTGCTACTGGTGTGTGCGAACACCTGAGCGATGATGACCGGATAACGAGCACGCACCGAGGACATGGTCACTGTATCGCCAAGGGTGTGGACATCATCGGCATGATGGCGGAGATCTACGGCAAGAAGACCGGGACCAATGGCGGCAAGGGTGGTTCCATGCACATAGCCGACCTGGACAAAGGCATGCTGGGCGCAAACGGGATAGTAGGCGCTGGTGGCCCATTGGGCTGCGGAGCGGCGCTTGCAGCGAAATTCAAGGGTAAAGGTGGGGTAGCAGTTGTGTTTTTCGGGGACGGTGCCTCCAACCAGGGGACGATCCTGGAGAGCATGAACCTGGCCAACATCTGGAACCTGCCGGTGGTCTTCCTGAACGAGAACAACGGCTATGCGGAATCCACCGGGGTCAAATACAACGTTCCGACACCGAATATCGCCGACCGCGCGGCCGGCTTCGGCATGCCTGGCGTAACGGTAGACGGCAACGACTTTTTCGCAGTGTACGAGGCAGCCGGTGAGGCTATCAGCCGTGCGCGCGAAGGAGGCGGACCAACCCTTCTCGAGTGCAAGACCAACCGTTTTTACGGTCACTTCGAGGGCGACGCCATGACCTATAAAGCACCTGGCGAAGTGAAGAGACAGCGTGAAGAGTGCGACTGCCTTAAGATCTTCTCGGCCAAGGCGACAGCATCTGGCCTGGTGACGGCGGCGGAACTGGAAGCAATCGACAAGGAAGTTGCTGCTTTGATAGATGAGGCGGTAGAGAAGGCTCTGGCGGCACCGAATCCGGACGCGGCTGATCTGCTGACTGACGTATACGTATCGTACTGAGAATAGGAAAGGAGCTAATCAATGTCGAGAAAAATTTCGTTTAAAGATGCAATCAACGAAGCGCTCTCACTGGAGATGGCGCAGGACAGTTCGGTGATTGTTATGGGTCTGGACAATGCCGGCGGTCGGGGCACTGACGGGCAGTTGGATGCCTGGGGCGGCGTGTTGGGTGTAACCAAGGGTCTGTACGGGAAGTACGGTGATCGGGTTATCGACACCCCGATATCGGAGAGTTCGTACATCGGTTCTGCGGTTGGTGCTGCGGCATGCGGGATGCGTCCGGTTGTTGAGATGATGTTCTCGGACTTTTTCGGAGTCTGCTTTGACCAGATGATGAATCAGGCAGCGAAGTTTCGCTACATGTTCGGCGGCAAGGCGGTAACGCCGGTCACCATGCGTACCTGCTACGGCGGTGGCTTCCGTGCAGCGGCCCAGCATTCGCAGGTTCTGTACAGTGTATTTGCCCACATACCGGGTCTGAAGGTAGTAGTGCCCTCCACGCCTTATGACGCGAAAGGACTTCTGATCCAGTGCATTCGGGACAATGACCCGTGTATATTCATGGAGCACAAGGTTCTGTATGCCATGAAGGGTGAAGTTCCTGAAGAGAGCTACACCATACCGTTCGGCAAGGCCAACGTGGTGCGTGAAGGCAAGGACGTGACCGTAGTGGCAATTGGCTGGATGGTTCAGAAGGCACTGCAGGCGGCGGCAAGCCTGGCCAAGGCAGGGATCGAGTGTGAAATCATTGATCCGCGCACTGTCTCCCCAATGGATTATGAAACGATAATAAAGAGCGTTGAGAAGACGGGCAGGCTGGTAATCGTGGACGAAAGCAATCCGTGCTGCAGCATGGCAAGCGACATTTCGGCGAAGATTGCCCAAGATGCCTTCAAAGCAGTCAAGGCACCGATCCAGATGGTAACGGCACCTCATACGCCGTCACCTTTCAGCGGTGTGCTGGAAGATCTCTACCTTCCCAGCCCGGCTAAGATCGAAGCTGCAGTCAAAGCAACCATGTAGTAGCACATCATGCCGTTGACCGGCTGACAGGTTCTGCAAATCTGATGTTGTTTCAAGCAATGTTCCGGCAATATGGCGGCGCTTTTTTCGGCAATAAGAAAAGGGCGCCGCCAGATAGCAGTTTTTAATATTTTCAATTCCTTGCGAATTTCTTAATAAATCAAATTTGAGAATAAACAGTGCCGGCAGTGCTCGGGCACAGTTTTCTTTTATAGCTTTATTCAATAATTAATAAAGAGAGGTATGAAAAAATGAGCGTAAATCTGCAGGAATTGACCATGCCCAAATGGGGACTCACCATGGAAGAAGGTACTCTGGTGAGGTGGATGGTGGAAGTTGGGGACACGATTGAGCCTGGAATGGAGCTTGCTGAGGTGGAAACCGACAAGATAGTCAACATTATGGAGGCGACACAGTCGGGTGTCTTGCTGAAAAAACTTGCTGATGAGGATGATGTTCTGCCCGTAGGCGCACTGCTCGGGGTTATCGGTGATGCGGATGCGCAAGACGCCGATGTTGATGCCTTCGTTGCAGCTTTTGAGGCTGGTGAGACGGCTGATTCCGACGCCGCCGCTGAGGCTCCCGCTCCTTCATCAGCGCCAGCCGGCGTCTTTGAAATCACCATGCCGAAATGGGGGCTCACCATGGAGGAGGGAACCTTGGTGAGTTGGAAGGTGGAAGTTGGCGAAAAGGTCGAATCAGGCGCTGAATTGGCCGAAGTAGAGACCGACAAGATCGTCAACGTGCTCGAGAATACCCAGGCCGGCGTCTTGCGTCGTATCGTGGCCGCCGAAGGGGATGTCCTGCCGGTAGGCGCGCTTCTCGGCATTATTGCGGAAGAAGGCGTATCCGATGCTGATATCGATGCTTTTATCGCGGGTGGCGGATCGGCCGCCGTGGAAGAGAGCGTTGTTGCTGCTCCGGCGCAACAGGCCGCGGAGCCTGCGGCTACTCCCGCTGAGGAACTGGTGCCGTTAGCCGGCATGCGTGCTGCCATAGCCAAGACGGTTAGCACTTCATGGACTACCATTCCCCACTATATGGTTACGATAGCCATCAACATGGGTAAAGCCAGCGCCCTGGCCCGCTCCATGAAGGAAGCCGGCACCAAGGTCTCAATCAACGACTTGATAATAAAGGCTGCAGCCGTGGCCATAGAGAAATATCCGCTGATGAATGCGTCTTTTGCCGACAAGAACATCACCATGCACCGCGATGTCAACATGGCGGTTGCCATTGGCCTCGATGAAGGCGTGGTCATGCCGGTGATCAGGAACTGTCAGGCCCTTTCCCTTCCGGAGATCGGTGTGAAGAGTCGCGAACTGGTTGCCATGGCCAAGGAAGGCAAACTGGGCAAGCAAGAGATGTCCGGTGGAACCATTGCCATCTCAAACATGGGTATGCTCGGTGTCGAGAGCTTCATTGCCATCGTGCCGCCAACCCAGTCGGCCATTCTGGCGATTGGTTCGCTGAAGGATGAAGCGGTGGTTAGTGAGGGTAACATAGAGGTGGCTAAGATGATGAGGATAACCATTTCTGCTGACCATCGAGTCCATGACGGTGCCTATGCCGCCAAATTCCTTGGCGAGTTGCGGAGTATCCTCGAGCAGCCGGAAGCTTTGCAGGGCTGACTGGTCGTTTGTCGCTATACGTGCAGTACGGTTCATGGAAGGGTCGCCTGTCCGAAGGAGCAGCATCGAAATCAGAAAAATTCTGAATCTGCTCCGTATGCAGTGGAGTTGTTTTACTACTCCTTCAGCAACTCCACTGTTTCTTTCTCGCCGGGTTCGCCGTGGCGGGGTTTTCGAACGGTTCAGTGCACTGTCCTTTGTCAATAAATCGGAGAGCCTGAGTCAGTAAGAGGGGTAGGACTTAAGGAAACGAGAGCAGCACGAGATAAAAAGGAGGTAACGAGATGAGTGAACTGAAGAAAGAGGGCCTTCTGAAAGCGTACCGGATCATGAAAGAGATTCGGGAGTTTGAAGAGCGTGTGCACAAAGAGTTTGCAACGGGCAAGATTCCGGGTTTTGTGCATCTGTATGCAGGTGAAGAAGCAGTTGCTACTGGTGTGTGCGAACACCTGAGCGATGATGACCGGATAACGAGCACGCACCGAGGACATGGTCACTGTATCGCCAAGGGTGTGGACATCATCGGCATGATGGCGGAGATCTACGGCAAGAAGACCGGGACCAATGGCGGCAAGGGTGGTTCCATGCACATAGCCGACCTGGACAAAGGCATGCTGGGCGCAAACGGGATAGTAGGCGCTGGTGGCCCATTGGGCTGCGGAGCGGCGCTTGCAGCGAAATTCAAGGGTAAAGGTGGGGTAGCAGTTGTGTTTTTCGGGGACGGTGCCTCCAACCAGGGGACGATCCTGGAGAGCATGAACCTGGCCAACATCTGGAACCTGCCGGTGGTCTTCCTGAACGAGAACAACGGCTATGCGGAATCCACCGGGGTCAAATACAACGTTCCGACACCGAATATCGCCGACCGCGCGGCCGGCTTCGGCATGCCTGGCGTAACGGTAGACGGCAACGACTTTTTCGCAGTGTACGAGGCAGCCGGTGAGGCTATCAGCCGTGCGCGCGAAGGAGGCGGACCAACCCTTCTCGAGTGCAAGACCAACCGTTTTTACGGTCACTTCGAGGGCGACGCCATGACCTATAAAGCACCTGGCGAAGTGAAGAGACAGCGTGAAGAGTGCGACTGCCTTAAGATCTTCTCGGCCAAGGCGACAGCATCTGGCCTGGTGACGGCGGCGGAACTGGAAGCAATCGACAAGGAAGTTGCTGCTTTGATAGATGAGGCGGTAGAGAAGGCTCTGGCGGCACCGAATCCGGACGCGGCTGATCTGCTGACTGACGTATACGTATCGTACTGAGAATAGGAAAGGAGCTAATCAATGTCGAGAAAAATTTCGTTTAAAGATGCAATCAACGAAGCGCTCTCACTGGAGATGGCGCAGGACAGTTCGGTGATTGTTATGGGTCTGGACAATGCCGGCGGTCGGGGCACTGACGGGCAGTTGGATGCCTGGGGCGGCGTGTTGGGTGTAACCAAGGGTCTGTACGGGAAGTACGGTGATCGGGTTATCGACACCCCGATATCGGAGAGTTCGTACATCGGTTCTGCGGTTGGTGCTGCGGCATGCGGGATGCGTCCGGTTGTTGAGATGATGTTCTCGGACTTTTTCGGAGTCTGCTTTGACCAGATGATGAATCAGGCAGCGAAGTTTCGCTACATGTTCGGCGGCAAGGCGGTAACGCCGGTCACCATGCGTACCTGCTACGGCGGTGGCTTCCGTGCAGCGGCCCAGCATTCGCAGGTTCTGTACAGTGTATTTGCCCACATACCGGGTCTGAAGGTAGTAGTGCCCTCCACGCCTTATGACGCGAAAGGACTTCTGATCCAGTGCATTCGGGACAATGACCCGTGTATATTCATGGAGCACAAGGTTCTGTATGCCATGAAGGGTGAAGTTCCTGAAGAGAGCTACACCATACCGTTCGGCAAGGCCAACGTGGTGCGTGAAGGCAAGGACGTGACCGTAGTGGCAATTGGCTGGATGGTTCAGAAGGCACTGCAGGCGGCGGCAAGCCTGGCCAAGGCAGGGATCGAGTGTGAAATCATTGATCCGCGCACTGTCTCCCCAATGGATTATGAAACGATAATAAAGAGCGTTGAGAAGACGGGCAGGCTGGTAATCGTGGACGAAAGCAATCCGTGCTGCAGCATGGCAAGCGACATTTCGGCGAAGATTGCCCAAGATGCCTTCAAAGCAGTCAAGGCACCGATCCAGATGGTAACGGCACCTCATACGCCGTCACCTTTCAGCGGTGTGCTGGAAGATCTCTACCTTCCCAGCCCGGCTAAGATCGAAGCTGCAGTCAAAGCAACCATGTAGTAAAGATGATGAAGGGGGGAGTCGCACTGGCTCCCCCAACTCCCGATGAAGACCGTTCCACGATAAGAACGGTAAACTCCCTTGGGACCAGTAGGAAATGGAGAGTAGTAATGCAGCATGCGCCTGAAAAAAACAATTATGAGGGAACCAAGCCGCAGGAATTCGCCGCTGAGGAATCACATAAAAACCTGAAAAAACCGGAGTGGCTCCGGGCACGCTACACATGTTGTCCAGAGGTCGAGAAGATACGGCAGATTCTCCGCAGTAACAAGCTTCACACTGTCTGTGAAGAAGCTACCTGTCCCAACCTTGGAGAGTGCTTTAAACAAGGAACTGCAACGTTTCTCATCCTTGGTGATCGCTGCACCCGGAATTGTCCCTTTTGTGATGTAACTCACGGGAGTCCTCTCCCCGCCGATGACGATGAACCGGGAAACCTGGCAAGGGCGGTTGCTTCCATGGGTCTGCGTTATGTTGTGATAACCTCGGTGACCAGGGATGATCTTCCTGATGGTGGCTCCGGACAGTACGCACGTACTATTGCGGCAATTCGGAGTCAGGACCCTGCGATTCAAATAGAAATTCTGGTCCCTGATTTCAGGGGCGAGGAGGACCGGGCGTTGAAGATTCTAAGTATCGATCCTCCGGATGTATTCAACCATAACCTGGAAACCGTGAGCAGTCTCTATTCGACGGTTCGTCCTGAGGCCAATTATGATGGCTCACTGGCTCTCTTGCGACTTTATAAGGAAATGAATCCTTCTTTGTCGACGAAATCAGGCATCATGCTCGGATTCGGAGAAACGCAAGAAGAGGTTTTCGTCGCGATGCAGGATCTCAGGAATAACCACTGCAATATGCTTACCCTGGGCCAGTACCTGCGCCCAAGCAGTCGGCACCTCCCGGTTAAGCGCTATGTTCCGCCGGAAGAATTTGCTACCTCTCGTGATGTCGGACTTAGTATG
>JAQUHM010000002.1 GCA_028683595.1 Geobacteraceae bacterium
CTTGCTGAGTGGCGGGAAAGGAGGACTGCCGTGACAGCGGCCGATCTCTGGATTCTCATGCCGCTCTTTTTTCTTGCCTGCGGCGCGCTGCTGATTCTCCTTGGAGGCGCATTCACGTCAGGCCGCTACGGGACATGGATCGGCGTGCTTGCCACTTTTGCTTCAGCCTGCTGGGTCCTCCGGGAACCTCCCCTGCTACTGGCTCCTCAGCTGGGACTTGCTGCTACGCCCTTTGCCCGTTTCTTCACCTTTCTATTCTGCTTCACGGCCGCAGTGGTACTTCTTTTGTCCCACTCCCATAACCGTCGACGGGAAATTCGTGGTGAAGAATACCCTGCTACGGTACTGTTTGCCGCCTTCGGCATGTCGGTTCTGGCTGCTTCGGTGAACCTCCTGACCCTCTTTCTCGGACTGGAGGCGTTGAGCTTCGCTTTTTATATCCTGACCGCAATTGACCGTGAGCGGCCGCAATCTGCCGAGGCGGGACTCAAATACCTCCTCATGGGGGCCACTGCAGCCGCTTTCATCGCCTTCGGCATTGCACTCATCTATACCGGTACAGGAACCCTGGCCATTGTCGGGGCGGTGAACCCTCTTGGTCCGACAGGAGTTCTGAACCCTCTCGTTGTTGCAGGCTGGGGATTTATTCTCATGGGTCTTGCTTTCAAGGTTTCTCTTGTGCCGGCCCACCTCTGGACACCCGACGTCTACCAGGGTGCTCCTGCGCCGGTTACCGCTTTTCTTTCCACCGGTTCGAAGGCAGCGGCCTTTGTTGCGTTCCTGCTGCTTCTCCCTGCAATGGGTTCCGGATTCATGCTCCTTCACGGACCGCTCTGGTTGCTGTGCCTTCTTTCCATGGTGGTGGGCAACCTTGCAGCGCTACGGCAGCATAATCTCAAAAGAATGCTGGCCTATTCCTCCGTTGCCCAGATGGGATATGTGGCACTTGCGCTTGTTACCGGAAGCGTCGAAGGCTTCCGTGCCGTTGTTTTCTATCTTGTTGTCTATACGGTGACAAACCTTACGGCATTCGGTGCAATTGCTTCCCTGTCCGGGGAAAGCGGGATGGACGAGATCGACCACTGCCGGGGCATCGGCAGGACCCGCCCCTTCCGGGGAGGGGTGCTGGCGGTTGCTCTCTTTTCCCTGGCCGGAATCCCGCCGACCGCGGGGTTCATGGGGAAGTTTACCATCTTTGCCGCGGCGCTACAGGGGGGGGAGACCGCCTTGGCAATTGCCGGTATCGTAATGGCCGCCATCTCAGTGTACTATTACCTCCGAGTTGTTTCTGTCTTGTATTCGGCTGAAGGGGACAGAAACATATCGTTTCCGTCCCTGGCTGCTCCCGAAATTCTTGCCCTTGCTGTTACCACTTTTTTGATCCTTCTCTTTGGTGTGTTTCCGGGGGCGCTCCTGGAAATCATCAACCAAATCATTCTCTAGGAGAATCGGGTTGATCTCTGCCTGAAGTATTGCTCGGCTTGTCCGCTAAGGTTCTCTACCGACTCGGGGCTGGCGTCGGAACTGCCTGGAAATTGCGGTAAAAACCGGTTGACAGCTCAAGTAGGTATTGGTAGTTTACTAGAAGAGGATGGTGTGGTTGACGATCGCTCTTCCGTATCTCAAAAGGGCTGAAATATCCCTGCCATCTGCGTTTTACTTAAAAATATCTAGGTTATATCGCTGGGGGAGTTTCGGCTGAGAGACCGTTTCCGCATGGGACGGCAACCCCTTGAACCTGATCCGGGTAATTCCGGCGGAGGGAAGCGAAAGTTTTGGGCATCTGCCCTAACTTCCGGTCGCTTTCGCGGCTTTTTTGTTTCCTGGGACTGGACCTGAATCAGCAGAAAGACCGCAAGTGGTAAAGGAGGTCGATGGTGGTGATACTTGTGAACGGCGAGCGGAAAGAAGTTGGACCCCTTTCGGTTCTCGGGCTCCTGGAGATGCTGGAGATTGACCCGAAGCGGGTGGCGGTTGAGCTGAACCTGGAAATACTTCCGAAACCGGACTTTGCTACCACGACTCTTCAGGATGGCGACCGCGTGGAAATCGTTCAGTTTGTCGGTGGTGGCTAGTTAGTTTTCATCCGGAAAGTCTTGGCAGGGGCCGGGTTGGAACTTGCCCGAAGCCTCTCGTAATCGGTCACCACCTGTTACGCTGATCAGCTAACATGCTGGTTTCAGGCTATTTTCTTGCTGTTGCAATCGTGCAATGAAGCCGTACGAGAGACTCCGTGAAAGCCCCAACCCTCCACGGAACAGCACTTTTTCAGTTTCCGGATGAAAACTGGCTACGAGTGTGACAATTGCTGACTGGGTGGAAAAAGGAGCAAGAAATGGCAGACCCAAAAGATACACTGGTTATAGCAGGAAGAAAGTTTACTTCCCGGCTCATGGTGGGTACCGGCAAATATGCCGATTTTCAACAGATGGTGCAGGCTATCGAGATGTCCGGGGCTGAGATCGTCACTGTTGCTGTTCGAAGGGTGAATATCTCTGATCGGAACAAGGAATCCCTGCTTGATTATCTCGATCTGAAGAAATATACCCTGCTGCCCAACACTGCCGGATGTTACACCGCTGATGATGCGGTCCGTACCTGTCGTCTGGCACGGGAGGCAGGGCTGTCGGATTTTGTCAAGCTGGAAGTTCTCGGCGATGAGAAGACCCTGTTCCCGGATAACGAAGAGCTTCTGAAGGCTGCAAAGGTGCTGGTTAAGGAGGGTTTCACCGTTCTTCCCTACACGAGTGACGACCCGATTCTCTGCAAAAAGCTGGAAGATCTGGGCTGCGCCGCGGTTATGCCCCTTGGGGCTCCTATCGGCAGTGGCCTCGGCATCCGGAATCCCTACAATATCCGCATCATCCTGGAAACGGTGAAGGTTCCGGTCATTGTCGATGCAGGCGTCGGTACTGCATCGGATGCTGCCATTGCCATGGAACTGGGCTGTGATGGTGTGCTCATGAATACCGCCATCGCGGGCGCCAACGATCCCATTGCCATGGCAGAGGCCATGAAACTGGCAATCATTGCCGGGCGGCTTTCCTACAAGGCGGGAAGGATTCCCCGCAAGCTCTATGCAACCGCTTCCAGTCCTCTTGACGGGCTTGTCGAATAGGTTCGCACGGGACGTGGGCGGTTACGTGAGGTGCAACATGGCTGGGAGACTGCTGGTGGATTTTCCCCTCTACCTGATAAGCGACCGGAAGCAGGTGCCGGGGGGGGACTTGTGCGCTGCCGTTGAAGGAGCGCTGCGGGGCGGGGTGCGGGCAGTGCAACTGCGGGAAAAGGATCTTTCCAGCCGTGAGCTGTACGAACTGGCCTGCCGGTTGAGAGCGATTACCTCCCGCTACGGGGCGAAGCTTTTGATAAACGAGCGGCTCGATATTGCCCTGGCCGCGGGTGCCGATGGTGTCCATTTGGGAGAAAACAGTCTTCCTCTCGTGCAGGCACGCAAGGTCGTTGGTGAAAACATGCTGGTCGGGGTTTCCTGCCACGACCGGGAAAGGGCACTGGCTGCCCAGGACAACGGTGCTGATTTCATAACCTTCAGCCCCATATATTTTACCCCCTCAAAGGCTCCTTACGGGGAGCCGGTCGGAACGGAGCGCCTGGCCGAGGCATGCCGGCTTCTCCGGATTCCGGTCTTTGCCCTCGGCGGCATCAAACAGGAAACAGTGCGTGCGGTGCTTGGTCACGGAGCGCACGGCATCGCCCTCATTTCAGCGATCCTTGCCTCGGACGACCCGGAAAGGGCTACGCGGGAGATGCTTGAAGAAATTCACGGCGCATGGCAGCAGAAGGGCAAAAAGGCATAATGGCGGGCACGGATTTCCCTGGTTTTTTTCTCGTGCCCTGTGCCAAATCTCATCATGGATACAACTCTCATTCACCCAGATCTCCGCTTTAATTCCTACGGCTCCTACCTGCGTCGCCGCTTCGGTTGCAGGGTCAGCAAAGTAAATGTCGACGGCGGCTTCACCTGCCCGAACCGCGATGGCAGCAGGGGGGTCGATGGATGCATCTACTGTGACAATCGCTCTTTTTCTCCCGGCACCATCGGGGAAACAATCCCCATCGAACGCCAGATGCAGGAAGGGATGGCCTATCACCGCACGAGGCTCAAGAGCGAGAAGTTTATCGTCTATTTTCAGAAATATTCCAATACCTATGCCCCGGTGGACAGGTTGCGGGACCTCTATTATCGGGCTCTTGACCATCCGGACGTGGTGGGGATCTCGGTGGGCACCCGACCGGATTGCCTGAGTGATGAGGCCCTGGCCCTTCTGGAGGAGATTGCCCGGGAACGGTATGTCTGTCTGGAGCTGGGGCTCCAGTCGGTGGATGAGGATATTCTCCGCTGGCTTAACCGCTGCCACGATTTCATTGAATATCGTAGTGCGCTGGAGAGGGCCGCCGGTCGGGGTTTTGATATCTGCACCCATTTGATCCATGGCTTCCCGGGTGAGACCAGTGAGTCATTCCGAAAAACCGCGAAAATTATCTCTTCACTGCCGGTTGATTCCCTCAAAATCCATCAGCTCCATGCGGTGCGCGGAACCGTGCTTGCGGAGATGTATTTCCGAGGAGAGTTCGTTCCCCTGTCCCACCAGCAGTATGTTGCGGACGTCTGTGATTTCCTGGAACTGCTTCCCCCCCGTATCACGGTTCAGCGTCTTTACGGGTCCGCCCCCCTTGCCATTCGCGTTGCGCCAACCTGGGACCTGAAGAACAACCGCATGTGGTACTCCATTGTCCACGAACTGAAAAGGCGCGGAACCTGGCAGGGGTCTGTCCTCCAGCCGGATGGTCGCCGTGTGGCTCTTTAGTTCTGATATTCCCTTCTCTGTCTCTGGACGTCTTCCATATTAAAATGCCTAAACCTGGTATCCATGCCGTTCTTCAGCCTATCTTCCTTCGCTTTTTTCTCAAGGTTTTCAGAAGAATACCGATAAGAATTAACGTTTGCAAGTATCAAGTATTCGCGGAGGGATAATGGCACTTATAACGTGGAGTGACAAACTAAGCGTACAGGTTCGTCAGTTTGACGAAGAGCACAAGCATTTGATAATGATGGTAAACCAGTTACATGATGCCATGAAGGAAGGCAAAGGGAAACAGGTAATAGGGAACGTGCTGGGCGGGCTCATCGACTATACCAAAAATCATTTTGCGGCCGAAGAGCGGCTAATGAAGGCCCATGGTTTCCCTGACTACGAAAAACACAGAAAGGAACACAATCAGCTCACAATGACGGTGCTGGATCTCCAGAAGGGCTACGAGGCGGGAAGTGCCCTCTTGAGTCAGTCGGTGATGAACTTCCTGAAAGATTGGCTGACCAATCACATTCAGGGTGTGGATAAAGGGTATGGACCATATCTGAACGGCAAGGGTGTCAAGTAGCAGAAGGGGGCAAAAGCTAAAAAGCTCAAAAAAAATGTCTCTCGCCCGCTTTGCTAGAGGCCGCAGAGTACGCAGAGAAAAGCCTAAGACCTTAAACCTTTTCTGGAGTTAAAACTCGGAATCGATTTTCCTCTGCGTTCTCTGCGTGCTCTGGCGAACAGAGTGAGCGGGCGAGAGGCAGGGTTCTGTTTGAGTGTTTTTATGACAAGGGACTACCCTTGTTGCCCTTCGCACCAGCGTCGCCACATGCTCCTGTACGCTTCCTCCAGGTTGCGGGTGAAACGAGGAGCGTCGCACAGCGGAGAGATCCTCATGCGTTCCCGCAGTCCTGTGCGGATGCTTTCAAGATGCGAAAAATCGTGAGCCTGGTCAACTGCTTTTGTGAGGTAGCCTGCCTGGTCCGGCACGATGAATTCCGACAACCCTACGGTAGTCAGGTGGCTCAGGGAGTGGCGGGAGGCAAATCTGTCGCCCCCGAGGGTAATGACCGGTACGCCCATCCAGAGACTTTCCAGGGTGGTAAGGCCTCCGGAATAGGGAAACGGGTCAAGGGCGATGTCCACTTCTCCGTACCGCGCCAACAATTCCGGGTGGGGAACCATACCGGAAAAGTCGACACGATCCACGACCCCTCCAGCGGCAAAAATCTGCCGAAACCGATGGTGAATTGCCGGATCTCCCAGAGCTTTGGTTGCCAGCAGCAGGCGGGCATCCGGGAGTTCCTGCAGGAGACGGCGCCAGAGATCAATGACCGGACGATTGAGCTTTGCCAGGTTGTTGAAACAGCCAAAGGTGATGAAACCGTTTCGCATGGCCGGAAGAGGTGCAACCGGCGGGGCATACTCCGGTGGTGAGTAGCAGACATAACAGTCTGGCAGCCGCACGACCGATTCCCGGTACCAGTGATCACTTCCTTCCGGGGTCTCCTGTGGGTCGGAAATGAGATAATCCATGGCAGAAAGCCCGGTGGTGCCCACGTACCCTGCCCAGGTTGCCTGCACCGGCGCGGGTTTTCTCCCGAATACCATGAGCCGGTTGCGGGCGGTGTGGCCGGAAAGATCGATCAGAATATCGATGGCGTCTTCCCGGATCAGCTCGGCAACCGAATCGTCGCTCCAACCAAAAATCACTCGCCATTGGTCGGTGTTTTGTCGCAGCCGGTCGGTCAGGTCGTCTCCAAAGCTCTGGTTGGCATAGCAGAAAACCTCGAACTTCTCCCTGTCGTGGGAAGCCAGGACTCCGTCAAGGAAATATCCGACCGGATGTCTGCGGAGGTCCCCTGAGACGTAGCCGATCCGAAGTCTCCTTTCGGGGTCGGGAGTTGTACTGGGCGGCGACATGACGGTTGTCCCTGCGAGCTGTAGGCGCTCCCAGACACGCGACTCCTTCAGCAAGTTCTCCGGGGTGACGATGGTGTCGTATTGCAGATTCATGAGCAGGTTACTGTGGGCAACGGCATGGTCCGGTTTCAGCTTAAGCGTTGTGCGGAAACAGGCAACCGCTTCTTCCATCCGGCATTGGTCCTGGTAGACTGTGCCAAGGTTGTAATGGGCTTCCGGCATCTCCGGACGCAGCCGCAGGGCCTTTTCGTAAGAGGAGATGGCTTCTTCAAGCTTCCCCGTTTCTTTGAGTCCGTTGCCCAGGTTGACCAGGGCCTCGACGTTTTCCGCATCCTGCTCCAGGGCTTGCCGGTAGACCTGCAGCGATTCCTCCAGCCTTCCCAGATCACGGAGGGTATTGCCAAGATTGTTGTACATGGCGGGAGAGTCGGGAAAGAGGGTCAGTGCCTGTTTGAAACTTGCCACGGCTTCGTCGAGCCTGCCCTGGTCCCGGAGGGCGTTGCCTAGGTTGAAATGTGCCAGTGCTGCTTCGGGGGCGAGCTGGAGAGCCCGTCGGTAGCATGCTTCGGCTTCCTGCGCTTTTCCGCTGTCTCGCAGTACGGCACCGTAATTGACTAGAACTTCTGTGTTGTCCGGAATGTCAGCCAGCGCCTGTTTATAACAGGAGGCCGATTCTTCGATTCTGCCAAGATCGCGGAAAACCGCACCAAGATTGAGACGGGCCTCCGTGTAATCGGGCGCCAGCTCCAAAGCCCGCTGATAACAGTCAGCCGCCTTCTCCGGACAGCCTGTTTCCAGCAGGACATTGCCAAGATTGAAATGCACAATTGCCAGGTCGGGCTTCAGGGAGAGAGCCTTTCGATAGCTGGCTTCAGCCGCTTTCAGACTGCCCAGTTCTTTCAAGGCGATTCCGCGGTTGATGTATGCCTCTGCCAATCGGGGATTGCCGGCAATGGCCCGTTCGAAACTCTCTGCTGCTTCCTTGGGCCTCTTCCGGCTCAACAGGACATTTCCCAGGTTGTAGTGAGCCATGGTGAACTTGGGATTGCAGTTAATAGCCTTTCGGAAGCTTTTTTCTGCTGCATCCAGGCGTCCCAGCTCGCGAAGAACGTTGCCGAGGTTGGAGTGGGCATCGGCGAAGTCGGGTTTTCGGGCCAGCGCCTGACCGATAAGTGTGCAGGCTGTTTCATAGCGCTGCTGCTGATAGGCACTGACACCGAGAAGATGGAGAGCTTCCGGATTGTCAGGATCGAGTTGGAGAATCTGTTGGTAGATGCTCTCAGCTGTTTGCAGATTCCCCGCCTGGTGGTGACGGAGGGCAAACTCCAGGGCGGAGGTGATGCTCATGGGTTGCCCGGACCCGGTATTTCCCGAGGGGGTGGCTTGCTGTGCCGATAGCCTTCCCTTGTTCTTTTTCTTCATGAAAGGTACTCCGATTGCTGTCGCTGTGAGACATGAGGGAAAGAAGATTTCTTCCGCAATGCTTCTGTGGCTGAATATTTCACAAAACATTTCATCAAGCATAAATTTCTACTGTATCTGTATGGATTTTGCAAGTGTCAAGAATTGCAAGCTGTTCCAATGTTTCTCTCCAATTTTGCTCAAAGACTAGACTCTTCGATTTGCCGGAAGGGTTACAACAGGAAGCGCCATGCCACTCAAAAAAAGCACAAGATTCATATTCCTCTACGGCTTTATCGCCGTTGGTGCGATATCTTTCACCACACTGTTTTCCCTCGCCGAGATTCGAAGTGATGCATTGCGCCAGGCGATGATGCTGCAGGAGAGCCACCTCAGAACTTTCCGGATTCTCCTTGAGGAAAAAGGAAAGCCATTTTCGGTGGTTAGTGGAAAGTTGTTTGCCGGAGATTACCTGGTGAACGGAACCTTCGAACTTCCGGACAGGGTGAAGGAGATTTTCGGGGGAACGGCAACCATTTTTATGGGAAAGGTCAGGGTTTCCACCAATGTGCTCAAAGAGGACGGAAGTCGGGCAATCAACACTCTGCTTGACGGTCCCACCTGTCAGGTAGTCTTGGTGAAGGGCGAACCCTATCGTGGTGAAACCTCTATCTTCGGCATGCCCTATTTTGCCGCCTACGATCCGATCCGCAACAGTAAGGGCGAAGTTGTCGGGGCTCTCTTTGTTGGGGTGAAGAAGAGCGATTTCCTTGCAACGTATAAGAAAATCAGAACCGATGTCATCGCTATCCATTGTATCCTGATTGGAACCTTCATTCTCCTTACGTATCTACTTCTCCAAAAGCGGAAGAAAGCGGAAAAGGTACTTCGCCAGAGCGAGGAGCAGCTGAAATTTGTCTTGTCCGGGAGCAATGATGCCCTCTGGGACCTGAGGGTAAAGAACAGGGAGCTGACTTTTAACCAGCGATGGGCCGAAATTCTCGGCTATCAGCCGGAGGAAATACGGAAGGATATTGAGTTTTGGCAACAACTTGTCCATCCGGATGATCTGCAGAATCTTCTCGAGCAGTACCAAGGGAATGTCAAAAATAATGAGTCACGGTTCAGAGTTGAATGCAGGCTGATGAGCAGATCGGGGGAGTGGCGATGGATTCTGCTCAGGGGCAGGTCCGTGGATTGGGATTCGCAGGGAAAACCGACCCGGATAACAGGGACGGCAACCGATATTACCGAGCGCATTCGGGCCGACCTGGAGCTGCGCCAATCGCACCGTTTGTTACGCACCGTCTTTTCCAGTCTCAATGAGGCCCTGTTCCTGCTGGAAGAGGACTCAAGGGTCGTTATCGATTGCAATACCTCCGCCGAGATCATGTTCGGCTACACCCGGGCTGAATTGCTGGGTATCAGTTCGGATATTCTGCATGTGAATAGTGAAATGGCAGAGACGTTCTCTCGGAAGGCGGCCTCCTCATATCAGGAAAAAAGTTTTTTTGCCGGCGAGTACCAGATGAAAAGAAAGGGCGACGAGGTGTTCCCGACCGATCACTTTTGCAACCCGATTCCGGGAGAAGGGGACGAGCCCTTTCTTATTCTCTATGTCGTGCGGGACATCAGCGAGCGGAAACGGGCGGAGGTTGATCGTACCCTGCTGGAAGAGCAGTTGCAACAGGCCCAGAAAATGGAGGCAGTGGGTCAGCTTGCGGGTGGCATTGCCCATGATTTTAATAACATCCTCACGGCAATTATCGGTTATGGACACTTGGTACTGATGAATATGCAGGGTCCCGATCAATCCCGCCATCATATGGAACAGATTCTTGCTTCTTCGGAGAGGGCTGCGGGGTTGACTCAGGGGCTCCTTGCCTTCAGCAGGAAACAGGAGAGCAACCCGCAGCCGGTGGATCTGAACGGGATCGTCAGGAACATGCGAAAGTTTCTGGAAAGGATTATCGGCGAAGATATTGAAATTAAGTTCGATATGGAGCAGGACGGATTGACTGTTCTGGCCGATACCGGGCAAATGGAGCAGGTTCTCATGAACCTGGTGACCAATGCCCGTGACGCAATGCCGGACGGTGGCATGCTGCATATTAAAACCGGGCTCATGGAAGATGGAAAGAGCCTGCTGAACCCGATTGACTCTCCACAGCTCTCGAGATATGGCTATATTTCCGTTACCGATACCGGTGACGGCATGGATGAAAAGATCCGGGAAAAAATCTATGAACCTTTCTTCACCACCAAGGAGGTGGGAAAGGGGACCGGACTGGGTCTCTCCATAGCGTACGGAATCATCAAGCAACATAATGGTTTCATCAGTGTGGAGAGCCAGGAGCGGGAGGGAACGACTTTCAGGGTTCACCTTCCCCTGATTAAACAGGAAACGGTGACCGCGGAAATAGTCAAGCCTTTTTTCCTGCCCTACGGACAGGAAACCATCCTGGTTGCCGAAGACGATGAAGAGGTCAGGAATCTCGGCAGGTCACTCTTGGAAGAGTGCGGGCACACGGTGATTATTGCTGATAACGGTGCGGACGCCGTTGAAAAGTTCTCGGAACACGCAGACAGTATCTCACTGGTTATACTCGATGTGGTAATGCCGAAAATGAATGGAAGGCAGGCGTTAGAAGTTATCCGGGAGATGCAGCCGGATGTACGGGTGCTTTTCATGAGCGGCTATACCGCTGAAATTATTGCTGCCAAAGGGGTTCTTGAGGGAGATCTGGATTTTATGGAAAAACCGATGATTCCGAAAACTTTTCTGCACAAAGTGCGGGAGATCCTGGACAGGCAGGCTTGAAAGGTTTGTACAGTATTTATAGAGTGTAGACCGTTCCCGATTTGTGAACAGGAATCTGAAATGATACGCCTTGCTTGAGAGATGGTTCGCGCTATGATTAAGAATATGCCTGGTTCGTGATAGAAATTTCGCGGCGATTCTTATAAGCAAAGGGGGCAGAATGTCGTATATCGAGTTGGTTTTGAATTCCGTTGTTGAGAAGAATCCCAATGAGCCTGAATTTCATCAGGCAGTGAGAGAGGTTCTGGAATCGCTGGAGCCGGTATTCCGCAGTTATCCC
Organism: Geobacteraceae bacterium; assembly: GCA_028683595.1. Taxonomy (GTDB): domain Bacteria; phylum Desulfobacterota; class Desulfuromonadia; order Geobacterales; family Geobacteraceae; genus RPRC01. Next base: position 11,246 of record JAQUHM010000002.1, read on the forward strand.
CGCTACGAGGATCAGCGTGTCCTGGAACGTATTACGGAACCGGAGCGTACCATTCTCTTTCGAGTGCCATGGGTTGACGACAACGGTATCATCAGGGTCAACAAAGGGTATCGTGTGGAATTCAACAGCGCAATCGGCCCTTACAAGGGTGGGCTTCGCTTCCATCCCTCGGTTAACCTGGGGGTTCTGAAATTTCTCGGCTTTGAACAGATCTTCAAAAATTCACTTACCTCTCTCCCGATGGGTGGCGGCAAGGGTGGCGCCGACTTCGATCCAAAGGGAAAGTCAGATAATGAAGTGATGCGGTTTTGTCAATCCTTCATGAACGAGCTGTATCGCCATATTGGCCATGTGACGGACGTGCCTGCTGGTGATATCGGCGTTGGCAGACGGGAGATCGGCTACCTGTTCGGACAGTATAAACGACTCAGGAACGAATTCACCGGTGTCCTGACCGGCAAGGATCTGGGCTGGGGTGGGTCCCTCATCCGGACGGAGGCTACCGGCTATGGTTCTGTCTACTTTGCCCAGGAGATGCTTGCTGTCAGGAATCAATCCATCGAAGGAAAGACCTGCCTGGTTTCCGGCGCCGGAAATGTTGCCCAGTACACAGTACAGAAACTCCTGCAGCTGGGGGCAAAGCCCGTTTCCCTTTCCGATTCCAACGGAACCATCTATGATCCGGACGGCATCAATGAAGAAAAGTTTCAGTTTGTCCAGGAGCTGAAAAACGTCCGGCGTGGCAGAATAGCCGAATATCAGGCGAAATATCCCAAATCAAAATACCTTGCGGGCCAGCACCCCTGGTCGATACCCTGCGATTGTGCTTTTCCCAGTGCCACGCAGAATGAAATTAATGGCGCGGCGGCTGAAGAACTGGTGAAGAACGGCTGCAGAATGGTCTGTGAAGGCGCCAACATGCCATGCGACCTCCATGCCGTGGAGATCTTTCAGAGCAACAAGGTGCTCTACGGTCCCGGCAAGGCCGCCAATGCGGGTGGTGTCGCCACCTCCGGCCTTGAAATGTCGCAGAATGCCCAGTTCATGAGTTGGTCACGAGACGAAGTAGATGCCAGACTCAAGACCATCATGAAAAACATTCACCATAGCGCCTACACCACGGCTGCCGCATTCGATAACCCCGGCAACTATCTGGTGGGCGCCAATATTGCCGGTTTCCTGAAAGTTGCAAACGCCATGATCGATCAGGGTGTTGTGTAGCAGGAAGAGGCACAAGGTTATCCGAATTTGAAGCCTTTTCCTGCATTCATTGACGCATTTCACGTTTGTGACAGGGGCGTTGAAATTATCGGGAGGGTTAGGCATGTATACGTACGAGACGACATTCTCCACAGGACTGCCGGGACTCGATACGGTGGTGCAGGGAATTCTGCCTGGTGATAACGTCGTCTGGCAGGTGGACGCAATCGAAGATTACCAGGTTCTGGTGACTCCCTTTGTTGAGGCAGGTCTCGCCTCGGGGCGTCCGGTAGTGTATTTCCGGTTTGCCGACCATCAGCTGCTGATTGAGCAGCACAGTGCGGTTACCCTGATTGAGCTTGATCCCTGCGCCGGATTTGAAGTTTTCATCTCCCGGATCCAACAGGTCGCCGAAAAGTCCGGCCCCGGTACGCTCTATGTCTTTGACTGCCTTTCGGAGCTTGCCACGATCTGGTATTCCGATCAGATGCTTGCGAATTTTTTTCAGCTGACTTGTCCCTATCTTTTTGAACGTGAGTCGGTTGCCTATTTTGCCCTGTTCCGGAACTTCCATTCTTCCCGCGCCCTAAAGCCCATCACCAGAACAACGCAATTGCTTCTGGATGTTTTCCACTACCAGGGAAAGCACTACATTTATCCCCAGAAGGTTTATCTGCGTCATTCTCCCACCATAAACATGCTGCATCTCTGGGAGGGTGACGAGTTCTTCCCCGTTACCGCCAGCGCCCTGATCAGTTCGATCCTCACCGCAGTCAACTGGTCAGGACTTGATCCGGACTGCCGACCCGGGGCTTGGGAGAAGGCCCTCGTGGAAGGGGAGGAAGTCCTGAACCGGGTGAAAAACGGAGTTTATGACCAAGAGCAGGAAGAGGAGGTATTCCGCTGTCTTTCCCGTATGGTGGTTTCCCGCGACCCGGTCATGAAAGGCCTGGTCAGCAAGTACATGCCCTTGGAAGATATCCTGGAAATCATTCGGCGCATGATCGGAACCGGGCTCATTGGCGGTAAAACGGTGGGCATGCTTCTGGCCCGGCGTATTTTGCAGAGCAACTCCCCACGCTTTGCCGAACTGCTCGAGGCCCATGATTCCTTTTACGTCGGTTCGGATGTTTTTTTCACCTTTCTGGTCGAAAACGGTGTCTGGTGGGTCCGGGAAAAACAGAGCAATCCTGCTACCTTTCTTGAGGGTTCGGAAATTGCTCGTCAGCGGACCCTCTCCGGCAGGTTCCCCGACTATATCGTCAGGCAGTTCGAGCAGATGCTGGCCTACTTCGGACAATCTCCGATCATCGTGCGCTCCAGTTCTCTGCTGGAAGACAATTTTGGCAATTCCTTCAGCGGCAAGTACGAAAGTGTCTTCTGCCCCAATCAGGGCTCGCCGGAACGTCGTCTCGAAGATTTTCTCTCGGCTGTACGAACCGTCTATGCAAGCAGCATGAGTGAAAAAGCTCTGAGATATCGGGAGCAGAAGGGGCTGCTGGCGCAGGACGAGCAGATGGCTCTTTTGGTGATGCGGGTATCCGGATCGATTCACGGGCGCTATCATTACCCCCACGCCGCGGGTGTCGGCTTTTCCTTTAATCCCTATGTCTGGAATGAAAACATCGACCCGGAGGCCGGAGTGGTGCGACTGGTCTTCGGATTGGGCACCCGGGCGGTTGACCGTTCAGACGACGAATATACCCGGGTAGTCGCCCTGAATGCCCCGGACCGCCGGCCGGAGGTCAATTTCGAGGAGGTGCGCCAGTATGCGCAGCGCAGGGTTGATTACCTCGATCTCGATGCGAATCGTCTTGTGTCAGGGCATTTTTTGGACGTCATTGCCGCCAGCCCCGATGTGCCGATAAGACTGTTCGCCTCCACCAATGGCGGTCCCAGTTTGGGGCCGGAAGGTGTCTGTCGTCCAACCTGGGTATTGACCTTTGATAGGCTGCTTAATTCGACCGGCTTTGTTGAGGATATGAGGACGATGCTGCAGGTGCTGCGTGACGCCTATAACTACCCGGTGGACGTGGAATTTACCCTTAATTTCCTAGATGAGCAGGTGTATCGAATCAATGTGGTGCAATGCCGGCCCTTACTGGTGAAGGGCATGGATACCCAGGCCCCGGTGCTGATCGACGTTCCACCCGCGCGAAGGATTATTGCTGCCAGCGGTGCGGTAATCGGCCACAGTCGCCGTATCAGCATCGACCGCTTCATCTATGTGGCCCCGGCAGTGTATGGGAAATTGACTATCCAGGAACGGCATGAAGTGGCCCGGCTGATTGGAAGGCTCAATCTGACAATCGCTCCGAATGGAACGGAAAATGTCATGGTGCTGGGAGCGGGAAGGTGGGGTACCAGTTCTCCTTCACTCGGGATCCCGGTGGTTTTTGCCGACATCAACCGCGTTGCCGTGCTCTGCGAGATAGTTGCCATGCGTGAAAATCTCGTTCCGGATGTATCCCTTGGCACACATTTTCTCAATGAATTGATTGAGATGGATGTCCTCTATCTGGCGCTGTTTCCCCACAAGGGTGACAATTATTTGTGTGACGAGTTCTTCGAGGTGACACCAAATCGTTTGCTCGAATATTTTCCGGATGCGGAGCGCTGGAAGGATGTGATCAAGGTAGTTCACGCGGCAGATGCGACCGGGGCAGGGGGGGGGATCACTCTTGCTGCCGATTCCTTCAAGCAGAAGGTTGTTTGCTATCGGGAAGAATAAACTGACAGGCCATGTAATACCTTTGTGGCGAGCTGTCAGCATGAATCCTCAAGAATATCCTCGTGCTGCCGATAGGTATAGAACGGGTTGCATGGGGGAGGTGCAGTATGATGGAAATACGATCATTGGCAAGTCAGGCTCTGCTTGCACAGGAGCAGTTGGCCCAAACCCAGATGGGCATAGCCGCTGTAAAACAGACAAATGAAGCACAAAAACAGGTGGCGGATATGCTCGCCAGGAATGCAGCAGCAGTAGCACCCGCCGAAGATACGCAACAGGGCGGTTTTTCGACGTATGCGTAACAAAGTAATCAGGTGCCGTAGGACAATATAGAGAAGTCTGTAGGAAATAACCATGCCTGTGCACCCGGAAAGGGGCCTGCGTCAAATGAGACGCCGGCCCCTTTATTTTGTGGAGGAGATGTGGTGATCGTTGTCGTTGCCGAAAATTGCCGCTATACTCTGACGTTGAAGAATACGGATCCGTGGAGAGAGAATCGCCGGGTCGGCGGGCATTCGGATGCTCGTCGCTCGGCCGGTAGCTTCGGGAGGAGGAAGGTTGGAAAGGATTTCGATCAGGATGGGCGACATAACCACGGTGGAGGTGGATGCCATTGTGAATGCCGCCAACAGTACGCTCCTGGGTGGAGCGGGGGTTGACGGCATGATTCACTGGGCTGCCGGGAGCGGCCTTCTGGAGGAGTGCCGATCTATCGGCTGGTGTCCGACGGGTGAAGCGAGAATAACGGCCGGGTACAATCTCCCTGCCCGTTACGTGATCCATACGGTGGGTCCGGTCTACGGAGTGGATCGGGAAAACGCGCCGCGGCTCCTTGCATCCTGCTACGAAAACTGCCTTTCACTGGCCGTGCAGCACACCATCCGGACCCTTGCCTTTCCCGCCATCAGTTGTGGAGCTTACGGGTATCCGGTAGAAGAGGCATGCAAAATTGCACTGGACACGACCATTTCTTTCCTGGAGCGCAATGAAATTCCCGAAAAAGTATTTTTTGTCCTCTATTCCTGCCGTGACTATAATGCCTATTGGGAGTATTATGCGACAAAAATGGCGAATGGCTGATTTCTCTGCCGAACTGCGGTTGGTTGTGGACGTCGTACGTTTGGAGTCACTGAGGGATCGGGTTTAGAACGGAAGGATTCACCTTCAGGATTCTTTCGAAATACACCGGACGGAGCGGATTCGGGAACAAAATCCGCGGTGAGACTGTCAAGTATGATACGGAGTAAAAAACGCTCGTTACCGGACGAGGATGCCGAACTCGTCGCCTCCTGCCGTGCGGGGAACCTTGACGCCTTCGAGGTCCTGGTCAAAAAGCACCAGGCGCGGATGTTCACCCTGGCCTTTCGGGTTCTCGGGAATCATGAGGATGCCGGGGAGATTGTGCAGGATGCCTTTGTTTCCGCCTACCGGGGATTGGGAAAATTTCGTGGCGACGCAGCCTTCACCACCTGGCTTACGACCATCACGGTCAACCTGGCGCGCAACCGCCTGCAGCAGCTGCTGAGCCGAAAGTCGCGCGAGGTCTGTTCCCTGGATGATCCGATTCCGGGCTGTGGGGAATGCAGCAGAACCCACGATCCGCCGGCTACTGGTCCCTCTGCCCATGATCTGCTGGAGAGGGAAGAAATTCGTCAGAGGGTTCAAGGGTGCATCAACGGTCTTGAACCCGGATTTCGTGAGGCTCTGGTTCTTCGGGATGTGGAAGAGTATTCCTACGGCGAGATTGGAACGATGCTGAGCCTGGCTGAGGGGACCGTCAAGTCCCGCATTGCCAGGGCGCGCGAGGCAATCAGGGACTGTCTGAAGAGAGTTGTGGGGGAATTTTGATGGACCATGATTCCATACGTCATAAGCTGTCGGAATATCTGGACGGGGCTGTTATACCTGCCGAGAAGTTGCTGATTGAAAAGCATCTTGCCGAGTGCAGCGATTGCAGAAAGTCTCTTTGCGAACTGGAAAAGACGGTTCAACACCTCCGGAACCTCGGGGAACTGGAACCACCGCCCTGGCTGGCGGTCAGGATCATGGCACGGGTCAGGGAGGAGGCCGATCGGGAAAAGGGGCTGCTGCTCCGGTTGCTTCATATGCCGTTGCGCTGGAGAGTTTCCGTTGAGGCTGTCGCCCTGGTTTTTCTTAGCGTGACCGGCTATCTCGTATACCGTAATGTCTCTTCGGAGTTGCCGCAAATAACTCCCTTGTCCGGCGTAACTCGTGAAGAGTCGGCTCCAGTTGTCCCGCCAGTGGCAAAGTCCCAAAAACTTCCGGAAGAAGAAAAAGCACCCGCGGTGAGAAAACCGCCGGCAGTCATGGCGGAAAAGCCGGGAGTGGGCTCGGTACCCCTTGGTCTTCCAGAGGAAGAACCCTTTGCTGAACCGCGCCAGGAAGAGCTTGAGCCGCCAGCACCGTCTCCGGCTGAGGCTCCCTTCAGGGCGGAGAATAAGGGGATGCCAGATTTCCGGATGCAGGAGCGGAGCGCGGCCAAATCACTTTCTCCGTCAGATGATTTTTCTCTTCCGGAAAAAAAGAGTGAGGCTCCTTCGGGGCTGGTGCGAAACAAGGCCCTTCCCTCGAGCGGGGTGGAGACGCTGCGGCTCGAACTACTTGTTGCTGATGCTTATTCTGTTCAGCGAGAGGTTGAACGTGCAACAGTTCGATTCGGTGGTATCATCCTGCGACGGGACTTTAATCTGGGGGGTGAGGGCGTTCTTGTCGTTCGACTGCAGCGGGAGGCGGTTCAAGGGTATATCAAACTGCTGAAAAAGCTGGGGGACGTGCGGGGGGGCGTTTCGGCGGCCCCGGAGGGTGATGATACTGTTGAGATATATCTTGCCGTGACAACCCGCCGGGAGTAGCCGGTCAGTCCTTGGCAGACAGCCGGAAACTGGCAGTAAGGAGTGCGCCATCTTCAGGCGCACTCCTTACTGAACACTTCAGAGATACTTAATGTCGAGGATTTCGTATTCCTTCAGTCCGGAGGGTACCTTTACCCGCACAGTGTCATCCAGTCGGTGACCGATCAATGCCTTTCCCACCGGGGATGAGCATGACATCTTGCCCAGCTTGATGTCCGCTTCATCCTCTCCCACAATCCGGTAAGTAACTTCCTCATCCGTCATTGTATCGTACAGGGTTACCGTGGCGCCAAAAACCACCTTGTCCGGCTTAAGGTTGGAAAGATCAACAACGTAGGCGCGCGACAGCTTATCCTTGAGTTCCTGGATTCGGCCTTCGATAAATCCCTGCCGGTGCTTGGCTGCATCATACTCCGCATTTTCCGAAAGATCTCCGTGGGCTCGCGCTTCGGCAATATCCTGAATGACTTTCGGGCGTTCTTCCCTGATGAGGCGTTTTAATTCCTCCTGCAGGGTTTCGAAGCTCTCCCTGGTCATAGGCACTGAATGGGACATTGTGGTGCAATCCTCCTGTTACGGTGTTAAGGCGGTACAGTATGATGGCTGTCTGCCTGGTGCGTGGCATCTGTTTTTCTTTTTTTGCATCTTTTCCGCGGTGTACTCCCTGCACTGTGCAGCAGGTCTTTCTACATCGGTTTTGTAGCGTGTAAAATGTGAGGGGCAGCCGAACAGGCCGCCCCAAATATATGTGCGTCAGATGTTTTTCAAAAGTCTACAGGTTAGAGATACTCCTGCAGTGGTTTCGCTTCCAGGTCCTCGCGAAGCATGGCGAGTATCCCGTCAACAGCTGCCTTGGCTCCGGAGGTTGTTGTGAAATAGGCTATGTTGTTTACCAAGGTATTCCTGCGGATGGAAAAAGAGTCGGCAACTGCCTGCGCACCCTGCGTGGTATTGATGACCATGCAGATCTCGTTGTTTTTTATGGCGTCAACGATATGGGGGCGACCTTCAACTACCTTGTTTACCACTCTGACCGGGATACCTTTTTCCTGCAAGTATGAAGCGGTTCCACGAGTGGCAACCAGCTCGAAGCCATTATCATACAGCTTTTTCGCAGGGCTGACAATATGTTTCTTGTCGCTGTCACGCACGCTGAGGAACACCGAACCCGAGAGGGGAAGCCTGACTCCTGCACCCAGTTGAGCCTTGGCAAAGGCTCGGGCAAAATCGACGTCGATTCCCATAACCTCTCCGGTTGATTTCATCTCCGGCCCGAGGATGGTGTCCACGCCGGGAAACTTGACGAACGGAAATACCGATTCCTTGACCGCGATGTGTTTCGGTTCGATCTCTGTCTCGATCCCCAGCTCTTTCAGAGTCTTGCCTGCCATGATGCGAGCCGCCAGTTTAGCCAGGGGGCGACCGGTGGCCTTAGAGACAAAAGGTACGGTACGCGATGCCCGCGGATTTACCTCCAGAATGTAGATCTCACCGTCCCGGACCGCAAACTGCACGTTCATCAGACCCTTGACCTCGAGTTCCAGGGCCATAAGTTTGGTTTGCCGCTTTATTTCGTCGCTCGTTTCGCGCGAAATAGAATAGGGGGGCAGGGAACAAGCCGAATCTCCGGAATGGATGCCGGCTTCTTCGATATGTTCCATGATCCCGCCGATGATCACCTCCTGGCCGTCACAGAGGGCATCCACATCGATCTCGATTGCTTCATCGAGAAACTTGTCGATCAGGATCGGGTGCTCCGGGGAGGCCTGAACAGCGGTGGTCATGTAGCGGCGCAGTCCGTCCACATCATAGACGATCTCCATGGCGCGACCGCCGAGAACATAGGAGGGTCGGACAACGACCGGATAGCCGATTCGATCTGCGATCTTTTCCGATTCTTCGAAGGAGCGAGCCGTTCCGTTTTCCGGTTGACGCAGGTGGAGTTTGTGGAGCATGACCTGAAAGCGTTCCCGGTCTTCCGCCCTGTCAATGGCGTCGGGGGACGTTCCGATGATGGGTACTCCCGCTTTTTCCAGGGCGACCGCCAGTTTGAGGGGAGTCTGGCCGCCAAACTGAACAATGACACCGTACGGCTTCTCTTTGTCCACGATGTTGAGGACATCTTCGTAGGTGAGCGGCTCGAAATAGAGGCGGTCCGAGGTGTCGTAGTCGGTTGAGACCGTTTCCGGGTTGCAGTTGACCATGATTGTTTCGTAACCGTCTTCGGCCAGGGCGAATACACCGTGTACGCAGCAGTAATCGAACTCGATGCCTTGACCGATGCGGTTCGGGCCTCCGCCGAGAATCATGATTTTTTTCCGGTCAGTGGGATCGGCCTCGCACTCTTCTTCGTAAGTGGAGTAAAGGTAGGGGGTGTAGGCAACGAACTCGGCTGCACAGGTGTCGACCCGCTTGAAGACCGGTACGATATTCAGGGCCAGCCGTGTGGCGCGGATATTTTTCTCGGTTGTCTTCCAAAGCTGGGCAATAAAATGGTCGGAAAACCCATACTCCTTGGCGTCTTTCAGAACATCCCGAAGTTCCGGCAGGTTCTTTTCGTAGCTGTGGCGGGCCGCTTTCAGCTCCTCTTCCATTTCGACGATCTGCCGGATGTTGGTAAGGAACCAGGGATCGATGCCGGTAAGTGTGTAAAGTTCCGCCACTTTCATGCCGCTACGGAAGGCATCGCCCAAGTACCAGACACGCTCCCAGTTGGGAGTGCGCAGTTTTTCCATCAGAGTGGCCTGCTCGTTGGGGGTCAGGGCACGACGGGTTTCTTCGGTCAGATCGAAGAGACGGGATTCCAGTCCGCAGGAGCCAATTTCAAGGGAGCGCAATGCCTTCTGGAAGGATTCCTTGAAGGTGCGACCGATGGCCATGACTTCGCCGACCGACTTCATCTGGGTGGTCAGCGTTGCATCGGCGGCTGGAAACTTTTCAAAAGTGAAGCGCGGGATCTTTGTCACCACATAGTCAATGGTTGGTTCGAAGCAGGCCGGTGTTTCGCGGGTAATGTCGTTCGTAATTTCGTCCAGATAGTAGCCGACCGCAAGTTTGGCGGCGATCTTGGCAATGGGGAATCCGGTTGCTTTTGACGCCAGGGCCGAGCTGCGGGATACGCGGGGATTCATTTCGATAACTGCGAGTTTGCCGTTGCGGGGATTGATGGAGAACTGGATATTGGACCCGCCGGTATCGACACCGATTTCCCGGATGATTTTCAGGGAGGCATCTCGCAGGATCTGGTATTCCTTGTCAGTGAGGGTCTGTGCCGGGGCAACGGTGATCGAGTCACCGGTGTGCACACCCATGGGGTCGAGATTCTCGATGGAGCAGATGATGACAACGTTATCCTTGGTGTCGCGCATTACTTCCAGCTCGTACTCTTTCCAGCCAATCACCGACTCTTCTACCAGTATCTCGTTTGTTGGCGAAGCATCAATCCCTGCCAAGGCCATTTTTTCGTACTCTTCAACATTGTAGGAGATACCGCCGCCAGTTCCTCCGAGGGTAAAGGACGGGCGAATGATCGCCGGGAAGCCGATTTCACGGATGACCTCCATTGCCTCGGCAAGGGAATGGGCCAAACCGGAGCTGGGCACTTCCAGCCCGATCTTTTTCATTGCTTCCTTGAAAAGAGTACGGTCTTCTGCTTTCTTGATGGCCGGGAGCTTGGCGCCTATCAGTTCGACCCCGTATTTTTCCAGGACGCCGTTTTCCGCCACTGCCACAGCAGTATTGAGGGCCGTCTGACCTCCCAGGGTGGGCAGTAGAGCATCGGGGCGCTCTTTGACAATGATTTTTTCCAGGAACTCCGGGGTGACAGGTTCCACATAAGTACGGTCGGCAAAATCAGGGTCGGTCATGATGGTGGCCGGGTTGCTGTTGAGGAGCACCACCTCGTAGCCCTCTTCCTTGAGTGCCTTGCATGCCTGCGTCCCGGAATAATCGAATTCGCATGCTTGACCGATGATGATCGGACCGGCACCGATGATGAGGATTTTCTTGATATCAGTTCTCTTCGGCATTGTTTCTCCTTAGGTAAATCTATGGTAACTCAAGGGAGAATCAGAGGTTCTGTTCTCCGGATACAGTGTCAGCGAAAATTGAAATAGGTTGCTCCGCCAAGACAGAGACTGGCCCATAGGAAGTCACGAAAGCGATTATCTTTCAACGGAGTGCCAAGGGCATGCAAACGGAACTCATTCTTGTATCCAGCCATTTTCCAGGCCGTATTCATCCAGGGCCTCAACTGTTTCCGCATATTCCCTGTCGGTAATTTTCCTCTGGAGGCCAGGGGTTTTCGCAGCCTCGTAGGCGGGGAAAAATTGGTTCATCAAGGAGATGTGGGTCTCCGTTCCCAGGTTTTCGGCGATCCAGCGTAGCGTCTCACGGCTGCCGGCTGCCCGGTCCGGCAGGACCAGGTGCCGGATGATCAGACCACGGCGGGCGATGCCATCGTCATCGAGGCTTAAATGGCCTGCCTGGCGGAACATTTCCCGGATGGCGGCACGGTTGATGTCTCGGTAGCCGGGGGCGGAAGAATAACGGACCGCCGGCTCCTCGTCCGAATACTTCATGTCAGGCAGATAAATATCCACAATTCCGTCGAGGAGCGCCAGTATATCCTCTTTCTCGTAGCCGTTGGAATTCCAGAGAAGCGGTAGACTGAAGCCCCTCGGTATGGCGAGCAAGAGGGCTGCCAGAATCTGTGGCAGGTAGTGACCGGGAGTAACGAGATTGATGTTGTGCGCTCCGAGCTTCTGGAGCTTCAGCATTCTCTCCGCCAGGCCGCTTGTGGTCAGTTCCTCCCCGTTGCCCATCTGGCTGATGGGGAAGTTCTGGCAGAAACGGCAGCGTAGCGTGCACCAGGAGAAAAAAATCGTCCCGGATCCGCGGTCTCCCGAGATGGGCGGCTCCTCTCCCCGATGAATGGTGGCAGAGGCGATCTTCGGCCTCAGCCCTGCCCGGCAGAAGCCGGTCGCACCGCTGATGCGATCCACCCGGCAGTCATGGGGGCAGAGGTCGCAACTGCGGAGCCGTGCATACGCCTCTCGAACTCGCTCGCGGAGCTTACCTGATTGAAAAAGATCAATGTAACGCATGGGATATCGATTCTTGTAGGGGCAAACCTTGTGTTTGCCCGGTGCCGGGGCGATCACACTCCTGTGCGCTGTAGCGCTTCGGCGCGCAAGAGCAAGGAACTCTCCTACACGTTCTTGTGTTTCTCCATCAAATCCACGAACCGCCCGAACAGGTACTGGGAGTCATGGGGGCCCGGAGATGCCTCGGGATGGTGCTGCACGGAGAAGATCGGCAGCTCCTTGTGGCGCATCCCTTCGACGGTCATATCATTGAGATTCTCGTGGGCCAGTTCGCATGACTGGGAAAGTGAAGCGATGTCCACGGAAAACCCGTGGTTCTGGGCGGTGATTTCAACGATGCGGGTTGCCAGGTCCATAACCGGAAGGTTCGAGCCGTGGTTGCCGAATTTCAGCTTGACGGTTCGGCCGCCGAGGGCAAGGCCCAGGAGCTGGTGGCCGAGGCAGATGCCGAAGATAGGGATTTTGCCGACCAGGCGCTTGATATTTTCGATAACCTCAGTCATTGGCTCTGGATCACCGGGGCCGTTGGAGAGGAATATCCCGTCAGGGTTCATGGCAAGTGCATCCTCGGCCGGGAAAGTGGCCGGAACAACCGTAACATCGCATCCGGCAGAGGTAAGGCAGCGAAGGATATTGAACTTTATGCCGAAGTCGTAGGCAACAACTTTGTACTGACGCTCCTTGCCGGTGAAGTCGGCATAGCCCGTACCCAGATTCCAGAGACCCTCCGACCATTGGTAGGGTTTGTCACTGCTGACCCCTGTTGCCAGGTCGAGACCTGACATGCTGGGAACCGCCCGGGCTTTCCTGACAAGGCTGGCATGGTCGCTGTCGATGGTGGAGATGATGCCGTTTTGTGCTCCATGGTCGCGAAGATGGCGGGTGAGCGCACGGGTGTCGATTCCCTGGATGCCCACTACGCCATTCTCCTGCAGGTAGGCGCCGAGGCTCATGGTGGCCCTCCAGTTGGAATACTCTTCGATGTATTCCTTGACGATGAACCCTGAAAGATAGAGCTTGTTGCTTTCGATGTCTTCCGGGTTGATGCCGGTATTGCCGATCTGGGGGTAGGTCAAGGTGACCATCTGCCCCTTGTAGGAAGGGTCGGTCAGTACTTCCTGGTATCCTGACATAGCGGTATTAAAAACCACCTCGCCGGTTGCTTCTCCGGTGGCTCCAAATGATTTTCCTTCAAAAACACGGCCGTCGGCGAGCGCGAGAACTGCTTTCATGTATATCTCCCTACTGTTTGGTATGTCACGGTTTGGGGCGCAAGCGGCGTCCCGATGAATTTACTGGTTGTTATGAACAATTTCTCCGCCAACAATCGTAACCACAGCCTGTCCCTTCATGGTGGTGCCGAGAAAGGGTGAATTCTTCGACTTGCTGGCGAGGCTGTCTGCTGTCACGGTCCATTCCCGGTCCGGGTCGATGATCGTGATATCCGCAACAGCACCCGGTTCGAGGGTTCCCCGACTGATTCCCAATATCCGGGCCGGATTGCGGGAAAGCTTGTCAACAAGCGCATTGAGATCAAGGACCTTCTCCTGCACGAGCGTAAGGGAAAGAGGAAGCGCGGTTTCGAGTCCGATGATGCCGTTGGAGGCCAGGGCGAATTCCACATCCTTTTCGTCACTATGGTGAGGGGCATGATCGGTGGCGATTGCGTCGATGGTTCCGTCCGCAAGTCCCGCCTTGATGGCAGCCACATCTTCTTCGGTTCTGAGCGGCGGGTTCATCTTGGCGTTGGTATTATAGCCCCTGACCGCGTCTTCGGTAAGGGTAAAGTAATGGGGAGCCGTTTCGCAGGTTACCGAGACGCCGCGCGCTTTTGCGTCGCGAATGATCTGGACTGCGCCTTTTGTCGATACATGGGCAATGTGGATCGGCGAGTTGCTGAATTCGGCGAGATAGACATCCCGTGCGGTCGCCGCGTCCTCGGCTACCCAGGGGATTCCCTTGAGGCCAAGTTCGGTGGCGGTGAAGCCATCGTTCATCAGGCCGTCCCCGGAAAGTTCCAGGTCCTCTGCGTGAGAGATAAGGGTAATCTCCATGCCCTTGGCGTATTCCAGTGCCCTGCGCATGAGTTCAGGATTGGCGAGGGGACGTCCATCGTCGGAAACTGCAACGCAACCGGCCTCTTTCAGGTCGCCCATCTCTGCCAGTTTTTCGCCCTTGCTGCCCTGGGTGATGGAGCCGACGGGAAAGACGTTGACGAAGCCCTCGGCTTTTGCCTTGGCAATGATGTAAGTGGTAACGGCCTTGTTGTCGTTTGCCGGATTGGTATTGGGCATGCAGGCAACGGAAGTGAAGCCGCCGGCAGCTGCTGCCCTGGTTCCGGTCACGATGTCTTCTTTGTATTCCAGTCCCGGGTCGCGAAGGTGGACATGCATGTCGATCAACCCGGGAGTGACAACCAGTCCATTGGCCTCGATGACCTGGCAGGATTTGCCGGCAGCGAGCTTCTTGCCGAGTTCCTTTATTGTACCGTCCTCGATCCTGATGTCGAGTTTCTCGTCAATCTGCTGGGCCGGGTCAACTACACGACCACCCTTTATCAAAAGATCCATTTGGCACCTCGTGTGAAAATGTTCAAAGTTATAGGTTCAAAGTTCAAGGCTCAAATTGGTAGGCAATGACAATTTTTCTGAGGGTCTAACCTTGAACATTGAACATCGAACCGGGTTTTATTCCGTCGGCCCGCCGCCACTCACATGGTAGAGCATGGACATGCGGACCGCCACACCGTTCTCCACCTGTTCGAGGATGACAGAGCTGTCCCCGTCTGCAACATCGGAGGAGATCTCCACCCCCCGGTTCATGGGACCGGGGTGCATGACCAGAACACCCGGTTTTGCCATCTTAACCAGATCCTCGGAAAGCCCGAAGTAGCGGGAGTATTCACGCATGGTGGGAAGCAGTGCCTTTCCCTGTCTTTCCAGCTGAATGCGGAGCATCATGATAACATCGGCGCCTTCCACCGCGTCTTTCATCTTGCTGCAGACGGTGACGTTACCGAGGCGTTCCACGCCGGGGGGGATAAGGGTCGGAGGGCCTGCCAGGAATACCTCGGCCCCCATCTTGCTCAGTCCGTAGATGTTGGAGCGGGCGACCCGGCTGTGGGTGATGTCTCCGACGATGGCAACCTTCAGCCCCTTCAGGGTGCCAAGTTTTTCACGTATGGTCATCATGTCGAGAAGCCCTTGCGAGGGATGCTCGTGGGAGCCGTCACCGGCATTGATGACCGAATAGGAAACTCGTTTTGCCAGGTAGTGGTGGGCTCCTGAGATTGCATGGCGCATGACGATGATGTCCGGCTTCATGGCTTCGATATTTCTGGCCGTATCCGAGAGGGTTTCCCCTTTCTGAACAGCACTGGTGGATGCCGAGATGTTGAGGGTGTCTGCCGAGAGTCGTTTGGCGGCGATCTCGAACGAAGTGCGGGTGCGGGTGGAAGGCTCGAAGAACAGATTCACGACCGTTTTTCCGCGCAGAGTCGGAACCTTCTTGATCTCCCGCTTGCTGATCTCTTTCATGTTGTCGGCGGTGTTGAGAAGCAGTTCGATCTCTTCCGCCGTCAGATCCTGCAGTCCCAGGATGTCTCTATGTTTGAATGCCATGGGTGCCCCTCCAGATAATAATGAAAAATCAGGGTTTTTCCAGTACCACTTCGATCGGGTGATTGGCTTCGTCGAATTTTACCAGGATATTCTCTTTGCTGCTGGTGGGGACGTTGCGGCCGACGAAGTCGGCGCGGATCGGCAACTCCCGGTGGCCACGGTCGATAAGGACCGCGAGCTGTATGCACTGTGGTCTGCCGTGGTCCATCATGGCATCCATGGCGGCCCGAATGGTTCTGCCGGTGAAAAGCACGTCATCCACCAGGACAACATTCTTCCCTTCGATGCTGAAGGGAATTTCGGTTTTTCCGACCGGGAGATGGGCAGACTGAGTTTTGAAATCATCCCGGTAGAGGGTTATGTCAACCGAGCCGACCGGGACGGTGACTCCTTCGATCTCTTCCAGACGGGAGGCCAGTTCGAAAGCCAGATAATCTCCACCAGTCCGGATTCCGACCAGTACCAGGTCGGAAACTCCCTTGTTCCGCTCCAGTATCTCGTGAGCAATTCGGGTTAGCGCCCGTTTGACTCCGACTCCGTCCAGGATGACGGTAGTTTCTTTGTTCACTTCGAACCTCCTTGTGCAGACCTTTGTGGAGCGGTTCTAGCCGCTGGCCGGGGGGGCTTGTGGCGCAAAAAAAGCCTTTCCGCAAAATAGGCGGAAAGGCTTTTGGCTAGTCAATGGACTCGGATTGCTGCATGCCCCCACCTTTGTTAACCTCACAGGGTTAGATTAAAAGGCCGGTCAGTAAATTTGACTTACACTAGCACCATCTCCCGGGTCCGTCAAGGAAGAAAATGGTGCCGTCAGGTGGCTTCGTGTTCTCTTTCAAGCAGAGCCACATTCTCAACATGGGGGGTCTGGGGAAACATGTCCACCGGCTGAACCTCCCGGGTTCGGTAACCGAGTCCTTTGAGGATGTTGAGATCACGGGCCAGGGTGGTAGGAGAGCAGGAAACGTAGATAATCCGTTCGGGCTTCAGGCTTGAACAGCTCCGCAAAACCTCCTCATCGCACCCTTTGCGGGGTGGATTCAGAACAATGATGTCCGCCTCGAACCCTTCTTCGCTGATGCCAGAGAGCAGTTCTGCCGCGTTTCCTGCCTCGAATTGACAGTTTCGGATGCCGTTCAATCGGGCGTTCTTTGCGGCATCTGCCACGGCTGCTTCAGCCAGCTCGAAGCCGAGTATTTCGCGCGCGCTGCCGGCGAGAAACAGTGAAATGCCGCCAACTCCGCAGTACACGTCCACAACTGATTCCCTGCCACTGAGTCCGGCCCATTCTTTAACCTGTTGGTAGATTGTCTGGGCGCCGTCGTTGTTTACCTGGAAAAACGAACGGGGGGAGATGGAAAAGCGGATATCCCCGAGTTTCTCGATGAGGGTCTGCTGTTTCGTGACAAAGAATTCCCGCTCACCCATGATCACGTTGCCGGTCGAGTTGTTTACATTCTGTGCAACCACGGTAACTTCAGGAACCGCTTTTTTGAGATGCTTTGCCAGGTGGTGAATTTCGTTGAAGCTGCGTTCACTGGTTACAAAAACAACCATGGCGCGGTCTTCGTGCTCCGAGACGCGGACAACCAGGTAGCGCATCAGGCCGTTCTCGGTTTTTGGATTGTAGATCGGTATTTTCCCCTTGCGGATGCCTTCTCTGGTGGCCTCTATAATACGGTTAATGAGTGGATGGTGGAGCTGGCAGTCCCCCAGGTCGATGACCTGGGGGGTGTTGCGCAGGTAGATGCCGATTTTTGGCTCCGCGAACTTTCCCGAGATCACGAGCTTTGCCCTTGTTCGATAGGCAAGAGGTTTTTTTGAAGGCAATGCCGGGTTTATGTTTGTGTCTCTAAGTGACGAGTAGTGTCTGAAGGCTCCCTCTACCAGGCCCTTTTTCCAGACCAGTTGTGCCTGGTATTGCATCTGGATAAGTGGGCAGCCGTCGCAGGAGGCTGCTTTGGCGCACGGTGGCTTTGCCAGACGCTCCGGTGACCTGCGAAGGATTTTAAAGGTATCGGCAAAGGTATCGCGTTGGCCGGAAAAGGTAATGCGAGCACGTACCTGTTCCCCCGGGAGTGCCCCGTTCACGCGAATTCTTGTCCCATTGTGGTCTGCAGTGCCATAGCCCTCATCGTCAAGGCTGAGAATGGAGAGATCGAGTGCTTGACCTTTCACCAACTGCTGTTTCTTGGGCTTCGGATTTTGATCGATATTTTTTCTGTTCATTTTTTTACTAGAAAACAATTGGCGATATTTGTCAATTTTTCTTTGTACGGAGTGCCGGTAATTTGGTAAAAGGCCAGCGGGGGGCCGCTTTGAGCTCCGGATATCGTGACTTCAGAGAATCTCTTGTCTCTATTTCGGCCTGGAACAGGGTAATTCAGGTAACACATTGGAATAATGAAAAGCCTTGACACCCGTTATCGCATATCTTATCATGACTTTTCACTTTGCGGGCCTATAGCTCAGCTGGCTAGAGCCACCGGCTCATAACCGGTAGGTCCCAGGTTCGAATCCTGGTGGGCCCACCACCTGATCCATGGGATGATTGGGAATGCCTGTACGGTGCCAAGGTATCCAAAAAATATATCCAAAAGTGGAGAAAAGAGTGCAACCTTCCGAGATTGCACTCTTTTCTTTTGGCTGGGAAAATGAACCCCAGAGTATCCGATATTATTGAAATAATTGATACTATTGCCCCATTTCAGCTTGCAGAGGAATGGGATAATGTAGGACTGCAGGTGGGAGACCCCTCGGCCCCGGTTTCGAGAATCATGGTTTCTCTCGATGCTGGCAACGAGGCGGTTGATGCCGCCGTTGCAGAACAATGTCAGCTTCTTCTGACCCACCACCCGCTCATTTTTCGTCCCTTGCAGAGAATCAGCCTCGCAGATCCTTCCGGAGCCCTTATCGGGAAAGCATTACGCAATTCTCTCAGCATTGTTTCCCTTCATACAAATTTTGACATTGTCGAGGGTGGCGTGAATGATCTGCTGGCTGACAAGCTTGGGATTATTTCCACGGTTCCGCTTTCGGTTACCTTTAGTGAAGCGCTGGTCAAGCTTGCCGTTTTCGTTCCTAAAGGCCACGAAGAGAGGGTTTCACAGGCTCTGTTCCAATTCAGTGGAAGTATCGGCAAGTATAGCGAATGTTCTTTCCAGGTTGAAGGAATGGGGACGTTTACGCCCCATGAAGGAGCGGCACCCTTTATAGGCACTGTCGGAAAGCGTGAATACGCTGAAGAAACGAGAATCGAGGTGCTGCTCCGCAAGGATGATGTGGACCGGGCACTCGTGGCATTGTCGTCTGCCCACCCTTATGAAGAGCCGGCCGTGGACTTGTATCCGCTGCTGAACAATGGCGTTCAGAAGGGACTTGGCAGGATCGGGATGCTGAAGCAGTCCCTTTCCCTGGACAAGTTCGTATCCCGTATCAAGGAAGAGTTTGCCGTGGAGGGATTGCGGTTTGTAGGTGATGGAGATCGGATGTTGGGAAAAGTTGCCCTTTGTGGGGGCAGCGGTTCCTCGCTGCTGCGGGAAGCATATTCCCAAGGCGCCGATGTATTGGTTACCGGGGATATAAAATACCATGACGCGCTCGAGGCCCAGTCGTTGGGGGTGGCGCTGGTTGATCTGGGACATTTCGCCTCGGAAATTCCCATGGTGGAAGAATTGGTTGCCCGGTTGGAAAGCGAGTTGCGCATACGGGGATTTGTCGCGGAACTCTTGGCGTTTACAGGTGAAAAGGACCCGTTCCGGTACCGATGAACTGGTGGTGGAGTGTGACCAGGGGAAGGGCCGGAACAGTGAGACAGGAGGTAGGTTTTGGGCAAGAACGTGAGGATTCTGGCGCAACTTCAGGGGATCGATCTCAAGATTGATTCTTCGCGCGGAGAAACACAGGCTTTGCAGAGCGAAATTCACTCTCTGGAGGCCCAGGCGGAAGAAAAACAGCTCGAAATAGCTCAGCAAAAGGCGGAGTTGAGTGCTGTTGAAGAGGAAAAGAAGATCCTGGAAGAGAATCTGGCCACAGAGGCGGACTCTATTGTCCGGTCTGAGGTGCGTTTGCGGGAGATCAAAACCCAGAAGGAATACCAGGCTGTGTCAAAGGAAATTGCCGCGGCGAAAAAAGTGAAGTCCGATCTTGAGGACCAGGTACTGCAGAAAATTACCCGAAGTGATGAGCTGAATGCGATCATTGCCGAGAAGGAAGCTTATCTGCAGGAGTTCGAGGTGAATTCGTCCGCTCGCAAGAGTGAACTCCGGGAAAGGATCAACCAGCTTGAGACGGACATCTCCGAAGTTAGCGCGGTGCGTGATAAAACCGCCAAAGGTGTTTCTCCCTCCATGATGAAACGCTACGAGACACTTCGCGAAAAACGCCAAGGCGTAGCAATTGCCGAAGCAAAAGGCGGTTCCTGCCTGGGCTGCAACATGAATCTTCCCCCGCAGCTTTTTAACAGCCTCTTCAAGGAAGATACGTACATCACCTGCCCGCATTGTCAGCGACTGCTCTATATGCGCAATGATGTCGGGGATGTTTCTGAATAATACATAGATTGGTCGAAGTAGTCCAGATGGCCGCTGCCTGCCGAAGCTTTTGCGAAGGCGGGGAGAGGAAAGTCCGGGCTCCATAGGGCATGGTGCTGGATAACGTCCAGCGGGGGCAACCCCAGGGAAAGTGCCACAGAGAGAAGACCGCCCGCCGAAGCCTTGGCGTAGGAGGGTAAGGGTGAAAGGGTGAGGTAAGAGCTCACCAGGTCCGGTGGTGACATCGGGTGCTCGGTAAACCCCACCAGGAGCAAGGCCAAATAGGGGAGCGTTAAGGACGGCCCGTCCGTGCTTCCGGGTTGGCTGCTTGATGCCGTCGGTAACGGCGGCACTAGAGGAATGGTCATCACCCGTCGTCGGGTAACCTGCGATGGGAACAGAACCCGGCTTACGGTCTGCTTCGACCAAACATGTTTTGACAGGATTCATTTTTTTGCAGGGAGTTTTTTTGACGGATCAGGAACTGTGGGAACGTGCCCTATCTATTGCCAGGGTTGAATATGAAACCCTTTCCGCATCGGTGAAAGACAAGGTGCTTGGAATAGGTGAATCCATTCGGCAGAAAAAGCAGGAAATGTATGACTTGGCAGGGGGGGCGGCTGTAGTCGAAACCTGCGCCGACTGTGGGGGGCTTTGCTGCGAAAAAGGAAAATACCATTTTTCCGTGATTGATCTGCTGATGTATCTCTCAACCGGCAAAGAGCTTTTTACACCATTATTCCGCGAAATACCCTGTCCTTTTCTTGGGGCAGAGGGCTGTTTCATGCCCCCTGCTTACCGCCCTTTTACCTGCATAACCTTCCACTGCGAGCGACTTGAAGTACTTCTTTCCTTTGCAGACCTGGAACGAATGTGTCACCTGGAGCGCGACCTGCGAGCTCTTTGTCAAAAGATGGAAGAACTGTTCGGAAAGCGTTTGATGCAGGGCCTTCTTTTGAGTTGCGCACGGTATCTTCGTGGCGAAGATACCGCGATCTTAGGTTCCGGGAGCCATTAATACTTCTTCGGAGGACCCATGGTAACGAGTGTTCATGATCTTGTTTGTATTCATATAGAGAATAAACCAGCTTTTTTTGCCCGAATCGAAGACATTGTTCCTGATGTAAAGAGGGGGTGGTGGAAAGTGAGTCTGCTGGTGTTAACCAGCCCGCTTCAGATTTTTACCTGGATATTGGAAGATAGTCAGATTAACGGAGCTCCCTTTACCATGGGAGGCACGCCGATTATGCTTGAAAAGGTCGTATCCCCCCTGGAGCAGGAAGATACGGGACTGTCTTCATCTCAAGAGAAGGATACTGTCCCGGTGACTGACAAAAAGGAGACGGCAAAGGTTGTCTCTCTGGTTGATCGCAAGAAAGAGAAGTGAAAAGAACGGGTGCCGTTCCATTTCCAACCAGTTATTTCCTGTTTTTTTGCTTGGTACCAGCCACCTTTTATTTTCTTTTGTTTGCTCTATGGCCGTAACATGCTGAAGTAAAAAGACTTTATTTGGTTCCCAGTGCTGAAATTATCACATTTATTTCGGTCAAGAGACTATTTGTCCTCCTTCTTCCCGCAGTTCTCTTAACTCCCCGAAAAATCGCAGTAAATTTCTCTTTTCTTGCCATACTTTTGCCTTGACAACACCCAGGACGCTTAGTATAGTTTGACCACGTAGTGGTATAAAGTGGTAAAATGTGGAAAAAGGTGCCGGAGGGGCGATGTTTCGGGGGGTTTTTAATACCACCATTGATGGCAAGGGGCGGACCAGTCTGCCGGCGAAGTTTCGCGAAGTCCTTGTGGAACGCTTTGGCGATGAAAGGTTTTTTATCACCAATTCCAATCCAGTACGACTGGGTGACGGGGTTTCCTGTTCCGGTCTGGCGATTTATCCGTATCAGGAATGGATTGGCCTCGAGGAAAAGCTTGTCAAGGGAACCGGTCTCGGACTTTCATCAGTTCAACTGGCTGCTGTCAAGAGAAGAATCATGGCCCCGGCTGTCGAGTGTTCCGCCGACAAGCTTGGCAGGATACTGGTCCCTCCCCATCTCCGAAAGAGCGCGTCCCTGGAAAGAGAGATCGTCTTTGCCGGGCTCTTGAATAAGGCAGAGATCTGGAGTCTTGCGGAATGGGATAAAGTCTATCGCCAGGACGACGATAATTTCCCTGGTGACTCTCAGGCCTTGGCCGATTTGGGGTTATAGTGGCAGATTTCCGCCACATATCCGTTCTTTACGAGGAAGTCCTCCAGTATCTGGAACCCCGCTCCGGAGGGGTTTACGTGGATGGAACCCTGGGGGGCGGCGGGCATGCGCGGGGAATTCTGGAATGCTCAGCTCCTGACGGGATTTTGCTAGGTTTTGACAGGGATCAAGAGGCTTTGGCCGCGGCGGGATTGAAGCTTTCGGCTTACGGGAACCGTGTCAGGCTTTTTCATGAAAACTATTCCAATCTCACTGATGTGCTGGCTCGGGAAGAGATTGAATCAATCGACGGTATGGTGCTTGACGTTGGCGTTTCGTCCCATCAACTGGACAAGGCAGAGCGCGGTTTCAGCTTTCAGCAGGACGCTCAACTGGATATGAGGATGGACGGGTCTGCCGGGAGAACCGCTGCCGATCTCGTAAATATCCTTTCTGAAAAGGAATTGGAGCAGATACTCTGGGAGTTTGGCGAGGAGCGATGGGCACGGAGAATAGCTTCCATGATTGTTGCGGCGCGAGATGTGGAACCCATCAGCACTACATCGCGACTTGTTGACATTGTTAAAGGCGCCATTCCCCGGGCATGCTGGGAGGCACGTCTGCATCCTGCCACCAGAACCTTTCAGGCACTGCGCATAGCCGTGAATGAAGAACTTAAAAGCCTGGAGCGCGGACTGGTTGCCGGTATTGAATCCTTGAAAAAGGGTGGTCGAATCGTCGTTATTTCTTTCCACTCCCTGGAAGACAGGATAGTGAAGAATGTCTTTAATGAATTTGCCCGAGGCTGCATTTGTCCGAAAAGTGTTCCGAGGTGTGTCTGCGGGAAAGTACCTGTCGTGCGAAAACTGACCGGTAGGCCTGTTGTTGCCGGGTCGGAAGAGATCGCTGCAAATTCCCGCTCTCGCAGTGCAAAACTGCGGGCCGCTGAAAAACTTTAGAGGGAAAGGAGTCTTCTGCCATGTCATTCGCGAAAACTGCACTCAGCAAGGTAGCCTCGCCGAAAAAAATGGAGTTGGCGGCCTCACAGAGATGGGACCTTTTCCCGTATCTTGTTACTCTCCTGTCCCTGCTTACCCTTCTCTCGCTTTTCCACGTCTGGTCACGGGTAAAGGTTGTTGACTTGAATCTGGAAATCACGGAGGCGAGCCACCTTTACAAGGGATTGCTGCAGGAAAAGAATATGCTGAGGCTTGAGGTCGCATCCTTGAAGAATCCGGCACGAATCGAGGCGCTGGCAAAGGGTGAACTGGGGATGGACCTGCCCAGCGACCAGCAGGTGATTGCCGTCAAATGAAGGATGCCAAGGAACAATGGTCCAGAATCCGCATCCGCATCATTGGTGTCCTGTTTGCAATTTTCTTTGTAATAACGTCGTTTCGGGCTTTTTATCTCCAGATACTCAAGAAAGATGACTGGACCAGGATCGCGGAGAAACAGCATCAGAAAATTGTTCCCCTGACCCCTGCGCGCGGAACTATCTATGACAGTACCGGAGCGGCACTTGCTGTTTCCATTGAAATGGATTCCTGCTATGCAGAGCCGGTCTTTATCGAAGACTCAAGAGACGCGGCAATAAAGCTGGCCCCCGTTATCGGCATGCCCCGGGGGGAACTCCAGCGAAAGCTTTCCGGTAAAAGGGGTTTCGTCTGGCTGCGGCGTAAACTTACTCCGGACATGACCCGGAAAATCCGGGATCTGAAAATAGCCGGGATCGGTTTTGTCAAGGAGTCACGGCGTTTCTATCCGAACTCCGAGGTAGCCTCCCATGTGATAGGATTTACCGGCCTTGATCCGCAAGGGCTCGAAGGGATCGAACTCAAGTATAATTCCCAGATTCTCGGAAACACCGGGTACCTGGTTACCGAGCGGGACGCCCTGGGACGTGATATTGCGCTCATGGATAAGGTTGTCCAGAAGTCGTCCAAGGGCTACAATATTACCTTGACAGTGGACAAAAATATCCAGTACGTCACCGAAAAGGAGCTTGCCAAAGCGGTTACGGAAAGCAGGGCTGCTGGAGGAATGGCCATGGTAATGGATCCCCAAACCGGGAAAATCCTGGCCATGGCTTCCTATCCGACCTTTAATCCCAATGCTTTCCGTAGCTACTCCCCTGACGCGCTTCGGAACAGGGCAATTGCCGACACCTTCGAACCGGGTTCGACGATGAAAGTCTTCCTCATTACATCAGCCATGGAAGCAAAGGTTGTCGGCCCGAACGATGTTTTCAATTGTGAGAATGGCAATTACGCCATCGGTGGCAGGGTAATTCATGATACCCATAAGTATGGCAACCTGAGGGTGTCGGAAATATTGAAATACTCGAGTAATATCGGGTCGGCAAAAATCGGCAGTCGACTCGGGGCGGAGAGGCTGTTATCCAGCCTGAAAAATTTCGGTTTCGGGGAAAAAACCGGTATCGATCTTCCGGGGGAGGTTTCCGGATCCGTGCGGGGTCGCAGTCATTGGTACCCGATTGATCTGGCGACCATATCGTTTGGACAGGGACTTTCAATTTCTTCTCTGCAGCTGGTAACCGCGGTTTCTGCCATTGCCAACGGCGGATTATTGATGAAGCCGTACGTTGTTGAGAAGATCTCTGATGACACCGGTACGGTTATTCGCCAGTTTTCTCCCGAAATCCGTCGCAGGGTGACTTCAGCCCGCACTTCCCAGACGATGACGAAGATGATGGAAAGTGTTACATCGGAGGGAGGAACCGGACTGAATGCTGTGGTTGACGGCTACCTGGTTGCCGGAAAAACCGGAACAGCCCAGAAGGTCGATTCTATGACGAGATGCTATTCCGCGACAAAGCGTACCGCATCATTTGTCGGATTCGTACCGGCTGATCATCCGCGTCTCACTATTCTGGTGGTGGTGGATGAACCAAAAACCAGTTCCTATGGTGGTGTCGTGGCCGCTCCGGCATTTCGAGAAATTGCGCACCAGTCGCTCTGTTACTTGAAGGTGCCACCCACGCTCCCCCTTAAATCGAAGGATAAGAAAACGGAGAGCGAGGAATCATCCGAGACAGCGCAGGACCAGGCTTCCTTTGTTGCCGAAGGCGTTATCGATGAAATGACTGGAGGCGGTATGATGCCCAATTTCCGCGGCATGAGTATCCGTCAGGTCATGCAATACATGGAAAAAAATTCCCTGAATGTAAAAATCATGGGGAGTGGTCGTGCGGTTGAGCAGAATCCACAGCCGGGCCAGCGGATAGCCCCGAAAAATCCGGTGTGGGTGAGGTTTGCCCCCTCCGCGTGATGACAATGAGCAGGGATGTTCCGGGAAGAAGTGGCGGCAAGGGTCTGCCAGGGAGAGGTTCAGTGCGGTTTTCCGAACTTTTACAATTTATAGGAGAGCCGGTGCGGGTTACCGGTGCTACGGATATGGAAATTCGGGGCCTCTTCTATGATTCCCGTGCGGTTATTCCGGGCGGGTTGTTTTTCGCCTTGCGCGGGGCAACCGTTGATGGCCATTCCTTTCTCTCTCGGGCGGTAAGCGCCGGAGCCGTCGCCCTTGTCGTAGAGGATGACACTGAGCTTCCTGAAGGGATTACCGCGGTCACGGTTCGTGATGCCCGGCAGGCCATGGCCCGGATGGCAGCCTGTTATTTCGGCAACCCTACGGCTGGCATCCCTTTGATCGGTATTACCGGAACCAACGGCAAAACTACCACCACCTACCTGATCGAGTCGATTCTCGCTAAAGGAGGGATTCCGTCGGCGGTTCTCGGAACCATCAACTATCGTTTCGGATCATCATGTTTTGAATCTTCGCACACGACGCCTGAGTCGGTTGACCTCCAGAGAATGTTGAGGCAGATGGTCGATCTGGGTGCCAAGAGTGTCGTCATGGAGGTTTCTTCCCATTCCCTGGAGCAAAAGAGGGTTGACGGTTGTCTGTTCGATGTGGGGGTCTTTACCAACCTTACACGGGACCATCTGGACTATCATCACGACATGGAGTCCTACCTGGAAAGCAAACAGAGGCTATTTTCCGAACTCCTGGTTCCCGACCGGCAAAAGCCGTTGCGGCATGCTGTGGTAAATGTAGACGATCCGGCGGGTTTGGTAATCGCCGGGTCCGCAGTCTGTCCGGTTTTCACCTATGGCCTGAATCCCGGTGCCGCACTTTCGGCTCGGGATGTTGTTTTTTCCACGGCAGGAATTTCCGGAATACTCACTACGCCTGGCGGAGAATCGGCATTCTCGTCGCGCCTTTTGGGCCGCTTCAATCTGTACAACATCCTTTCTGCTGCCGGTGCTGCTTTTGTCCTGGGGCTATCCCTTGATACCATACGCTCCGGAATCGAGGATCACGGCAAGGTGGAAGGCCGGCTGGAGCGGGTTGAGAATGACCGGGGGATTACTGTGCTTGTGGATTATGCCCATACCGGAGATGCCCTGGAGAATGTCCTGCAAACCCTGCAGGAACTTGCGACCGGTCGTATTATAACCGTTTTCGGCTGCGGCGGCGATCGCGATCGCGGCAAGCGGCCCATTATGGGTGAAGTTGCGGGGCGTTTCAGCGACCTTGCGATCATCACCTCCGATAATCCACGCAGCGAAGAACCGGCGGCAATCATCCGCGAAGTACGGGAGGGTCTTCTTCCCCTGGGCCTCCGCGAATATCTCCTTCCTGAGCTGTCCGGTGAAATTACGGAGAAGGGTTTTCTCTCTGTCGAATCGCGCCGGGAAGCGATTCAACTGGCTGTTCGCTTGGCCAGGCCGGGAGATATCGTTCTTGTTGCCGGCAAGGGTCACGAAGATTATCAGATTATCGGAACGGAAAAGCACCACTTCGATGACCAGGAAGAGGCTGCGATCGCTCTTCAATTGCCAGGACGGGTGGCATGAAGCCGGCGTTTACCGTTAGCGAGATAGCCGCGGCAGTTAGTGGAACCGTGACCGGAGTGACAGATGCCGGCGTTCTGGGGGTCTCCACCGATTCCCGCAGCGTGGAACCCGGAGAGCTGTTCGTGCCCCTGCGGGGAGAACGGTTTGACGGCCACCAGTTCATTCCCGGGGCTTTGACTCGGGGGGTCAGGGTTTTGCTGACAGAGCAGGGCCGGTATGACCTTGGTACCCTGCCGGCGGGAACCAGCTGCATCACCGTGGCTGATACTCTTCAGGCGCTCGGCGATCTGGCTGCTTTCCACCGCAACCGTTTTTCCCTGCCGGTGGTTGCCATTACCGGCAGCAATGGCAAGACCACCACCAAAGAGATGCTTGCAGCGATTTTGAGCCGAAGTGGGGAAGGACTGAAAACTGCGGGCAACCTGAACAATCTCATTGGTCTTCCCCGTATGGTCTTTCAACTGTCTGAATGCCACAAATGGGCGGTTCTGGAAATGGGAATGAGTGAACCGGGAGAGATTGACCGACTGGCAGAGATCGCCCGTCCCGACGTTGGGGTGATTACCAATGTGGCCCCTGCCCACCTGCAAAGTATGGGGAGCGTTGCCGCTGTTTCCTCTGCCAAGGGTGAGCTTTTCCTCCGCCTTTGCCAGGGAAGCACGGCTGTTTTTAATGCCGATGACCCCCTTGTTGCCAAACTGCCGACGCCTTCCGGGGTCCGCAGAATCTCGTTCGGGCTCGGTCAGGCCAATGTGCGGGCGGAAAAGATCGAATCGCTGGGCAGGGCAGGGCAATCCTTTGTCCTTACTCTCCCCTCGGGGATGATGCCGGTGAAAATGAAGATTTTCGGTCGCCATAACATCCAGAATGCGCTGGCAGCGGCGGCAGTCGCCCATCTGTTGGGTCTTGGTCCGGACGATATCCGGCAAGGGCTGGAGTCCTTCTCCCCGGTGGAGAAACGTTTTTCGCCCGAGGATATCAATGGAATTCTTCTGATCGACGACAGCTACAATGCCAACCCCGCTTCGATGCGGGCAGCCCTCACTACCGTAGCCGGCCTGAAAGGGGCTGGTCGCGGCATTGCCGTTCTGGGCGATATGCTTGAGCTGGGAGAGTCTTCTACAACCGCCCATGAGGAGATTGGCAGACTGGCTGCACAGTGCGTGGAGCGCCTCTACCTCCTGGGCGACATGGCGGAAAGTGTTGCACGTGGGGCTGCGGCAGGGCGGCTTCCTGCAGAATCGATTGTTCTTGCTCAGAGCCATGCCGAAATTCTAGACGATATTTCCGGCATCATGAAGCCGGGTGACTGCGTCCTGGTAAAGGGTTCTCGTGGTATGCGGATGGAAACGGTTGCCGAGGGAATCAGGAATATGTTTTCTGCCGAAACGGCGAAAGGAGCTGTGATCTGATGCTGTATAATCTCCTCTATCCACTGGCAACAGAATATCATTTCCTGAATGTCTTTAAATACCTGACCTTCAGAACCATCTATGCAGTTATAACGGCTCTGGTTGTCTCGTTTCTTCTGGGCCCCTGGATGATCCGCAAGCTTCAATCAATCCAGATGATGCAGGTGATCAGGACCGATGGCCCCGAATCGCATCTGAAAAAACAGGGGACTCCCACCATGGGAGGGGTGCTTATCCTGACGGCTATCGTAATCCCGACACTGCTTTGGGCTGATCTTTCCAACAGATTCATCTGGATTGCACTGTCCGTAATTGTGGGGTACGGCCTGATAGGTTTCGTAGACGATTACAAGAAAGTGGTGGAGAAAAATCCCAAGGGACTATCTGCCCGGCAGAAGACCTTCTGGCAGGTGTTCATCGGTCTCCTGGTGGGCACCATCCTCTATTATACGCCCGGTTTTTCTACTGCCCTGACCGTACCGTTTTTCAAGAATGCAACTCCCGATCTGGGAATCTTCTACATTCCGTTTGTCATGCTGGTCATCTTTGGTGCCAGCAGCGCGGTGAATTTGACGGATGGCCTCGATGGTCTGGCGATCGGCCCGGTTGCGATCAATGCCGGTACCTATCTGCTCTTTACCTACATTGCCGGCAACGTAAAGCTGGCAAGCTACCTTCAGGTGCCCTATGTTGCTGGAGCCGGTGAACTGGCGATTCTCTGCGGGGCCATGGCCGGTGCCGGGCTCGGCTTTCTCTGGTACAACTCCTATCCTGCCGAGGTATTCATGGGGGATGTGGGGTCCCTGCCCCTTGGCGGGGGCCTCGGTGCCGTGGCGGTCATCACCAAGCAGGAAATCCTGCTGGTTATAGTAGGCGGTATCTTCGTGGTGGAGGCCCTGTCGGTTATCTTCCAGGTTGGTTCATACAAATACCGCGGAAAGAGGATTTTCCGCATGGCTCCCATCCATCACCATTTTGAATTGAAGGGTGTAGCAGAGCCGAAAATCATAGTACGTTTCTGGATAATTACCATCATTCTGGCTCTGATTGCCATCTCAACCTTGAAGGTCAGATGAACAGGTAACATACGACACAAGACCATTTCCCGGGTGCTAGCATCTGGTAGCTAACCGCTAAAAACCGTACGGTACAGACATGGAACTAAAGGACAAGAAAATACTGGTGGTGGGTTTGGCCAGGACCGGTGTGGCAGTGGCACGGTTCCTCAGCGAGTGCGGAGCCCGGGTGACTGTCAGTGACAGCAAGGGAAAGGAGGCATTGACTTCTTTTCTCTCGACCCTGTCAGCCTTGGATATAACCTATGAGCTCGGTGGGCATGGCAACGATACTTTTCTTGCCGCGGACCTGATCGTGGTCAGCCCCGGCGTGCCGATGAATATCGCACAACTTACGCTGGCCCGGGGTCAGGGTGTCCCGGTTATCAGTGAGATTGAGCTAGCCTACGAATTCATCGACGCGCCCATTGCGGCAATCACCGGAACCAATGGCAAGACCACGACGACCACTCTGGCCGGCGAAATATTCCGGAAATGCGGATTCAGAACCTTTGTAGGGGGCAATATCGGCAACCCCCTGATTGATCTGGTCATTTCGGGAGAGCGGACCGATCGGGTCGTGGCGGAAATAAGCTCCTTTCAACTGGAAGGGATTGTCCGTTTCCGCCCCCGCGTCGCGGTTCTGCTCAACATTACCGAAGACCATCTCGACCGCTATGCCAGCTACCAGGAGTACATCGGCGCCAAGCTCATGGTATTTGCCAATCAGACCGCCGACGATTTTGCTGTTTTGAATGTTGACGATCCCCTTGTGGCGGCCTGTGTCGATACGATTGCAGCCCGGGTCGTTCCCATGAGCAGGCACAAGGTCCTGGAGCAGGGCATCTTTTACCAGAATGGCGTGATTACCTTTGCCTGGGACGGGCAGCTGGAGCATTTTCCCACCGATTCCTTCAAGCTCCGGGGGGTGCATAATATCGATAACTGCATGGCTGCTTTTGCCACGACACTGTTGATGGGCTGTCCTGCCCCGGCGGCCCTGGCGGCGGTGGCAGGTTTTTCCGGCCTTCCCCACCGGATGGAGTTGGTGGCAACAGTCAATGGCGTGGCCTACTACAACGACAGCAAGGGAACCAACGTGGGCAGCGTGGTAAAGTCTTTGGAAAGCTTTCCCGGAAACATCACGCTCATCGCGGGGGGCAAGGACAAGGGTGGCGAATATACTCCCCTTGCCGACCTGGTTCGGGAGCGGGTCCGCCATCTGATTCTGCTCGGTGAAGCCCGGGAACGGATTCGTGATGCCCTGGGCCATCTCACCGATACGATACTGGTAGACAGTCTCGAAGAAGCGGTGAAGGAGGCACATCGCCTGGCAGAGCCGGGAGACGTGGTACTGTTTTCTCCGGCATGCTCCAGTTTTGACATGTTCAGGAACTATGAACTGCGCGGCGAGCGATTTGTCTCGGCCGTGTGTGGGCTTATCGAGGAGGCGGAATAGATGAACAGATCTGAAGGATACGATCTGATTATCGTGCTCATGGTTGTGGCCTTGACCTGTTTCGGTGTGGTCATGGTCTATTCCGCATCTTCCATCATGGCGGCAAAGAAATATCATGACGAATTCTATTTCCTGAAACGCCAGGGTGTTTTTCTCGTTCTCGGCATCGGCGCCATGATCGGAGCCATGCGGATTGATTACCACTTCTGGAAAAAGGCGGCGGTACCGATCCTGATTTTCTGTCTTTTCCTCCTCGGGCTGGTCCTGATTCCGGGAATCGGCGGCAGCGCAGGCGGTTCGTCCCGCTGGATTCGGCTTCCGGGATTTTCCCTGCAGCCTTCGGAAATGGCAAAGATTGCCTTTATCATGTATATGGCGTATTCCCTCGACAAAAAACAGCACAAGGTAAAGATTTTTTCGACAGGTTTCCTGCCGTACATGGTTGTCCTGGCGGTAATGCTGATGTTTCTTCTGAAGCAGCCTGACCTGGGTTCCTCCCTGACTCTCGGGGCGGTTGCCATGGCGATGCTGTTTGCAGCGGGCACCAGGTTATCCTACATCCTTTCCATGGTATTGCTGGCTCTTCCGTTCCTCTATTATGCCATCATGCATGTCGATTACCGCCGACGCCGCATCATGGCCTTTCTGAATCCCTGGGAAGACCCGACCAACACCGGTTTCCAGATCATCCAGTCATGGATTGCTGTCGGTACCGGCGGACTGTTCGGCCAGGGGCTCGGTGAGGGTAAGCAGAAGTTGTTCTATCTGCCTGAGGCACATACTGATTTCATCTTTTCCGTGGTGAGCGAAGAACTGGGCTTTCTCGGGTTTATGGTGATCTCGGCAATGTTTTTCCTGCTGGTGATGCGGGGAACCCGCGTTGCAATTTATGCGGAGGACAATTTCGGCAGATCCCTGGCTTTCGGCATCACCACCCTGATCGGGATCGAGGCATTCGTCAACATCGCCGTGGTAACAGGCATATTTCCGACAAAGGGATTGGCGCTTCCCTTCATCAGCTACGGAGGAAGTTCTCTCATTATTACTCTTTTTGCCATAGGTATACTGCTTAATATCTCTTCACGGGTACGGGTGACGCAATGAAAATACTTATCGCCGGCGGTGGCACAGGTGGACATTTGTTCCCGGGGATTGCCGTTGCGGAGGAGTTTCTGTCACGGGATCCGAGCAACGAAGTGCTGTTTGTCGGTACGGAGAAGGGCATCGAAGCACGTGTCCTGCCCCGGGCCGGATATCACCTGGAATGCATTGCCACAACCGGCATGCGGGGCAAAAGCGTCCTTTTCAAGGTGAAAGGGGTATGGCTGCTGCTGCTCGGCTATGTGCAGTCCCGGAGGATTTTACACGCATTCAAGCCGGATTTGGTGCTCGGGGTTGGTGGCTATGCCTCTGGTCCTCTTGTTCTGGCTGCCAGAAAGGGATCCTGCAAGTGTTTTATCCATGAACAGAATGCCTTGCCGGGTCTGACGAACCGGATCCTTGCCAGGGTAGTGAAGAAAGTCTTCATCTCGCTGGAGGAGTCACGGCGGCACGTTCCTGCCGGGAAGCTGCTCCTGACGGGTAATCCCCTGCGGAGGCAGATCCTCGAGAAGTTGCATGTGGAGAAAAAGCCAAATGGTAACGGTTACGGCAACGGAAACGGCAAGGGCTTTCGCCTTCTGGTTTTCGGAGGCAGTGCCGGAGCCCATCGGATCAATATTGCCATGATCGAGGCACTGCCGGAACTTGCTGCTCTCAGGGAGCGAATCACCATTACCCATCAGACTGGTGAGCATGATCTGGAGGAAGTCCGCAAGGCCTACCAGCGGGAAAATTTCTGTGCCGAGGTGGTGCCGTTCATCGATGACATGGCCGCGGCGTATCAGGAAGCCGATCTGATTCTGTGCCGTGCCGGTGCAACTACCATTGCCGAGGTCACGGCATGCGGCAAAGCCTGTATCTTTGTTCCCTATCCTTATGCCACGGACGATCACCAGCGGAAGAATGCCGAAGCTCTGGTGGACAAAGGCGCCGGGTTCATGATTCTTGACCAGGAACTCTCGGGGAAAAGGCTTGCTG
>JAQUHM010000463.1 GCA_028683595.1 Geobacteraceae bacterium
GTCGCCGGGACTCTTGTGGTGCTCGGATAGTTTGTTTTTCTTTTGTAGACCCGTACGGGACACTGGTCGTCCATCGTTGCGGTTGGTTCGGAGGTGACACTATGGACAGAAGACAGTTTCTCAAGCGGCTCGGATTATCCCCCCTTTTTTCAAACCTTCGTCTCCATGAAGCGTTGGCGGCAGAAAGGTCGCTGGTGGCGATCTCGGATGATCGTGATTATTCGCAAGCAACCATCAAGGCAATTAATGCCCTCGGCGGCATGCGGCGGTTCGTCAGACCCGGCAATGTGGTAGTCGTCAAACCGAATATCGGCTGGGATAGAACTCCGGAACAGGCGGCCAACACCCATCCCCTGGTTGTGCGTGCGGTGGTGTCTGAGGCTCTCCGGGCCGGCGCGAGGAAGGTCAAGGTGTTTGACCGCTCCTGCAACGATCCCCGGCGCTGTTATGTTACCAGCGGTATTGACGCTGCACTGCGGGGGATGAAAAATGTCGATCTCAAACACATCGAGGACGAAAGGTTCAAATCGGTTCGTCTCAACGGCCGGACTCTTCGTGACTGGGAATTGTACTATGAAGCCCTGTCAGCCGATGTCTTCATTAACGTTCCGGTGGCAAAACACCATGGTCTTACCGGTCTGACCCTGGGATTGAAGAACATCATGGGCGTGATGGGTGGGAACCGGGGAAGCATTCACCGGTATATCGACTCTGCCCTGGCGGACATCAATACTGTCTTGAAGAGCCAGTTGACGGTGGTTGACGCAACCCGGATACTTACCGCTCACGGTCCGCAGGGCGGCGAGCCTCGCGATGTAAAGGTCCTCAACAAGGTGCTTGCTTCCGGCGATATCGTGGCTGCGGATGCTGTTGCAACGACCCTTTTCGGGCTCAAGCCCGAGGCGATTGCAACGACCGTGGCTGCGTACCGGCGGGGTCTTGGGGAGATGAAAATGTCCGGAATACGGATCCTCAGGGTTTGATGATGAAGCCGGGGAAAGTACCATCAGCACGCATCTCTCAAATACTGTTTCTTCTTTTATTCCTCTTTCTGTTCGTTCAGACGGAATATCGGGGAAGTGACCGGATATCCTTCGCGGTGAACAGTTTCTTCCGTGCTGATCCCCTGGTTGGGCTCAGTTATTTCCTTGCCGAAAAATCGTATATTGTTCTTCTCCTTCCGGCATTTCTCATGGCAGTGGCTACGCTCCTTCTGGGTCGTTTTTTCTGCGGCTGGATCTGCCCGCTCGGAACAATACTGGATCTGATAACGGGAAGAATCAGGAAAACGGCTTCGCTGAAATTTCTTCAGGGCAGGGTCAAATACTGGCTGCTCTTTCCACTGCTGACTGCAGCCCTGTTCAATATCAATCTTGCCGGGTTCCTCGACCCGATCGCTCTTCTTCTCCGTGCACTGACCTTTTCCTTCTATCCTCTTTTTGGTGACACGGTACGCCAGGGATGGATCGGCCTCTACCGTGTACTTGGAGAAAGGCGGGACATGCTTTCCCCCGGATACGGCTTCCTGCGGGACCAGCTGTTGCCATTTCGGGAGACCTTCTATCCCCTGGCCTTCCTTTCTTTTTTTCTTTTCCTCGGCATTGTTTTTCTGGAAAGATATGAAACACGCACCTGGTGCCGTCGCCTCTGCCCACTGGGAACACTGCTCGGTCTCCTGGCCCGTTTTTCGCCCTTCCGCCGCACCCCGGCAACTCTTTGCCCGGACTGCGGTGACTGTCGCAGCCATTGTCCAAGCTCCTTTGACCAGGACTTGCTGCAGAAGGAAGAGTGCCTTCGCTGCATGGCCTGTCAGGTGAAGTGCCGTTTCGGCCGGGTTTCTTTCGGTTTTAGCGGTTCTGGAGACGGGATGCCGTATCTCCCTGAGCGGCGGGTTCTCCTGGGCAGTCTGGTCTCGGGTTTTTTTCTGGCACGCCTGTTCCGTTTCCGTTCCCCCCGGGCACAGGCCTCTGTGCTGCGCCC
The DNA here is from genome assembly GCA_028683595.1 of Geobacteraceae bacterium. Lineage (GTDB taxonomy): Bacteria > Desulfobacterota > Desulfuromonadia > Geobacterales > Geobacteraceae > RPRC01. The sequence goes on from JAQUHM010000463.1 coordinate 1,981, forward strand.
CCCCGGGGTGAGGTCCGAGGATGCTTTCCTGAAAAAGTGCGTGCGCTGTGGTGAATGCATGAAGGTATGTCTGCGGAGTGCCCTCTATCCCGCTGTCTTCCAATCCGGGTTCGAAGGCCTGTATACCCCTGTGGTGATTCCCCGCCTCGGCTATTGCGAATATAACTGCACCCTGTGTGGGCAGGTCTGCCCGACCGGGGCGATTCCCGATCTTCCGGTGGAGGAGAAGAAGCGTGAGGTGATCGGCAAGGCGGTGCTTGACAGGAACCACTGTCTTCCCCTTGCGAAAGGGATCAACTGCATCGTCTGCGAAGAGCACTGCCCAATCCCGCTGAAGGCCATCCGTTCCGAGGCGGTTCAGTCGGTTGATGCTTCGGGTAGACCTTTTGTTCTGCATAAACCCTATGTGGTCGATGCGTTATGTAATGGCTGCGGGATCTGCGAATATGTCTGTCCTCTGGAAGAGAAGTCGGGAATCGAGGTCTTTGCGGTGAAGGACAGGACACCCCTTTCAACGGAAAATTCCGAAGGTTTGAACCCATACTGATGGGCCTGAAGGGGGGTAGTTTTCCCTTGCGTTACAGGGGTATTTGGATTAATCTGTAACAGATTCAGGGCCATAGAAGCCCGTGTTCCGGAGAATACTACGTATATTTTAGGTTCCTCACACAAATCTGTGCAAAGTAGTTGGCATGGCAAGGTTGCCCATGCAGTGATACAGATTGAGTATAAAGTTCTTTGCCGTTCTGAACCCGTAGGCTCTGTGACTGATCACTTTGGC
>JAQUHM010000464.1 GCA_028683595.1 Geobacteraceae bacterium
AGACCTGCCAGGTTTCGAAAACCTGGCAGGTCTGCCTCACCTCTGGTTGACTTGATGAAATGCGGAAAGGTACAGATCCCGTGAACCGAAAAACAATCTTCGCTTCAGTAGATGTTCCGGCGATCCTTTCCCTGGTCGTACCGCTCTTCGTGTATCTTTTTACCCTGGCACCTACCGTCACTTTTTTTGATAGCGGCGAGTTTGTCACGGCGATTTCTTCTCTCGGGTCTCCCCACTCTCCCGGGTATCCCCTGTTCGTCAACTACGCAAAGCTGTTCACCTTTCTCCCTTTCGGGGACATAGCTTTCCGAGTCAATTTCGCTACTGCCGTATCTGCTTCCCTCGCCTGTTTCGGCGTCTATCTTCTCACTCTCAGGCTTTTGAGGGGAGATGGCTGTGATGAGTCGGGCAGGTCTGCGCGGTTTCTTCGACGGGCAGCGGCTCTCTTTGCGTCTCTTGCGTTTGCATTTTCTCCCCGCCTCTGGCTCCAGTCGAATCACGATAAGCCCTATCCACTGCTCACTTTTCTTGTCGCCCTGGTTTTTTTGCTTCTGCTGAATTGGCGGGAAGCGTACCGAAAAGGTTCGGAACGCGCGGGATATATCTACCTGGGGGCTTTCTTGTGTGGCCTGGCCATGGGGGCGCACCAGACCATTGTTCTGTTCCTGCCGTCCTTGGCTTTTCTGGTGCTGGTTACGGATTGGCGGCTTGTTACGAGGGTCAGGGAACAGATCCTTGCCCTGGCAGCTTTTTTTGTAGGGTTTTCCGTGTATCTCCACATGCCGATACGCGCGACCCAAAACCCTTTGCTGAACTGGGGAGATCCGAAGACGCTGTCGCAATTTCTCTGGAATTTCCTGCGCAAGGGCTATCCCATGGAGCATGTGGAGCGGGATTGGCCGCTGTTATTGAAACAGCTGTCTGCATTCAATCTTGTCAACGAGTTTACGGCTCTCGGTTTTTTCCTTCTCCTGGTGGGTGTCGTGTTGAATCGACATCAATCAAGGGACTTTCTTCTTGCCTTCGGCATTGCAATCGCGGTTTTTCTTGCCTTTGTTGTCGGCTATCAGAACACTCCGGAGGGGATGATCTTCCTTACCGAGGAATTCTTTACCCCGCTGTATATGATGGCGGCGGTTTTTGTCGGTCTTGGCATTTTTTCTTTGGCCAAGGCGTTTGCGGATTGGCTGGAGCCGAAAAATCCGTATGTCTGGACTATGTGGCCGACCCTTGTTCTGCTGATGTCACTCTTACCTGTGGTGCAGATTTCGTCGAATTACCGAAAGAATGATCAACACGATAACTATCTGGCCTATGACTATGCTGTTAATACCTTTCGCTCTCTTCCTTACGGGGCGGCACTTTTGACCTGGGGAGACAGCGGGGCTTTCCCTCTCTGGTATCTGCAGGGTGTCGAGCGGATGCGGCAGGATCTCTCTCTCATCCATGTTCCTCACCTTCAGTTCCTCTGGTACCTGGATTCCTTTCCGACTCTGTTTCGGCAGAGTACTTTGCGAAGGGCGATTGAGGAGGCAATGCCGCTCCGGGAAATTCTTCCGATCGCTTTGCGGGAGCAACTTGTCAATCGGCCGGTTTATATCGATTTCTCTACCCGCTACTCGCTGGAACTGGCCGGGTTCAACCACCGTCAGCGGGGAATCTGCTATGAGCTACACGAGGAAGCGAGGAAGGTTGCCTATGCACCTGATGTTGCAGTATGGGATGTCTATTCGCTGCGGGGAATTGTGACGAATACGATACCCTTCCGTGACCTGGACTCGGACAAGGCGGTGCAGATCTATCTTTACAGCCGGCTTGAGGCAGGCCAGACCCTCCTATCACTAGGGATGCGGAAAGAAGGTAAGGCGGAGTTGTTGAAAGCGGTAGCACAATTCCCTTCCCTGGATAATGAAGTGCAGAGAATTTTTTCTGAATACGGAGTACACAGATAATGAAAATATCGGGTAAAACCAGGGTCGTGGGTATCATAGGTTCGCCGGTCGGGCACTCCCTCTCTCCGGCCATGCAGAATGCGGCCATCGCTGCGCTGGGAATAGAGTATGTGTATGTTCCGTTCCCGGTGGAGCCGGATTTTCTCGGCCAGGCCGTGGAGGGTCTCAGGCGGTTGGGGATTTGGGGTTTTAATGTCACCATCCCTCACAAGAGCACCATAATCCCTTTCCTTGACAGGATATCTCCCGAAGCAGAGCTGTGTGGAGCTGTTAATACGGTTTGTCGGGAGGGAGAACTCCTTGTTGGCTACAACACTGACGGGACCGGTTTCCTTGCATCTCTCAGGGAGGATCTGGGTCATGACCCTCGCGGATCATCAGTTTTGCTCCTCGGTGCTGGTGGTGCTGCCCGCGGTGCGATCGTTGCCCTTGCGGCTGCAGGCGCAGCGCGCATTGTCATTGCAAACAGGACCCGGGAAAGAGGGGCAGCGCTGGTGGAGAGATTTCAATCTGTTTTTCCTGCAGTAGAATTTATCATTTCTTCTCTTGTTTCCGAAGAACTGGCAGCACATCTCCGTGAAGCTGATCTTCTCGTTAATACCACGTCCGTTGGTATGAATGGCACGAGTTTTGATTGTTTGCCACTTTCGGAGTTGCGATTTTCTGGAAAGGTTTACGATATGGTGTATGTACCGGCTGAAACCCCGCTTCTTATTTCGGCGAAAGCACGGGGTCTGGCGTGTGCCAATGGTTTCGGGATGCTGGCAGCGCAGGGAGCGGCAGCTTTTTCACTCTGGACCGGGT
>JAQUHM010000465.1 GCA_028683595.1 Geobacteraceae bacterium
TCGCCGCCCCCCTCGCGAGAGGCCGACGCATGACTCGGGGCCAGGGCTGGTCGCTACTCATTACCCTGCAGTGGACTTTCACCACCTACCCTTTGCCGGCTTTTACCGGCGCTTTCGGCCCGACCCCGAATAGAGATAGATAGCCCGAATAGATAGAGATATAGATAGACCCCCCTTTTTTTCTTCTAAAGAGAATGGCATTATTTGTATGATTGGAATAACATGTTAATGAGATTAACCCTGTGGGTGGCATTCACTTCAATTCACATAAAGTCTACATCTAGTGATTTATTCATTGACAATACGTAACTTTTAATTGCACTTACAAGAAAGCGACTGAAGCTGTACGGTTCATTATACATTTAATACAAATTAATGCTACTATTTTGTATAATATCAATCATTTAGCAGCAATAAACGAGTTGGAACACAATTTAATGTCATCAGGTTTAAGTAACTTGACTTATACAATTATTAACCTGGCAGAAGTGTTTCGTGCGAAACGGAGAGAGCAAGCATGTATATAAAAACGGCATTTTCAACGAAAGGTATAAGCGGAGACGTAATAGGGGACATAAAATCGCAGTTGAGGGGGTTTGATACGAAAATGCTGATATTCTTCGCATCCTCTAGGTTTATACCAAGCGCCATCAGCCAGAAAGTCCATGAAGCGTTTCCCGATGCCTCGGTTTTCGGTTGTTCGACTGCAGGCGAGATTGTGAGTGGCAAGATGCTGAAGAATTCTCTCGTTGCCATGGCTTTCAATGCAACTGCGGTGAACGACGTCAAGATCGAAGTGCTGGAGAATCCCAAGAACGAAAACAGCGTTAAAAAGGCCTTTGCCAACTTTGAGGACTATTTCAAGACACCCATGTCTGAACTGGATCCAGGTAAGTACGTTGGGCTGGTCTTTGTTGACGGCCTTATCGGTGTGGAAGAAAAGATGAACGAAAGGATCTGCGAACTAACCAAAGTGTGCTTCGTCGGCGGAACCGCCGGAGATGATCTGAAATGGGAGTCAACATACGTCTTTGCCAACGGAAAGAGCTACACCAATGCCGCTGTGTTCGCGGTTCTGAAACCGGGCGTCCCGTTCACATTCATCAAGACACAAAGCTTCTGCGACCTTGGCAAGAAACTTATTGTGACAAAAGCAAATGAAAGTAAGCGCGAGGTCATCGAATTCAACAACAAACCTGCAGTCAAAGCCTACGCCGAATTGCTCGGTGCTGCCGCAGAGGAAGTCATGAACCTTTTCATTCACAACCCGGTCGGTCTTGTGATCGACGGAATGCTGTTTGTCCGTGCCCCACAGCAAATCAAGGGGAAAAGTATGGTGTTCTATTGCAGAATTACCGAAGGAATGGAATTGTCGCTTCTGGAAGCAACCGACATCATTAACGACACCAGAAAAGCCTTGGAGAAGGCCCAGAAGGACTTGGGCGGCATATCAGGCATCATCAATATCGACTGTGTTCTACGAACCCTGGAACTCGGCCAGAAGCAAAATATCGAGGAATATGGGAAGTTATTCACCGATATCCCCACCGTCGGTTTTAACTCCTATGGAGAAATATACCTCGGCACCCTCAATCAGACAGCCACAATGCTCGTCTTCAAATAGCGGCACTCCAGGACGCACCGCTGTCCGGCCGGGGACGGGACAATTCCCCCTCCACAGCGCACCCCTTCCCACCTCGATACGGAATTTACCAAGCCTACACCTTGCTGCAGCTTTCTTTCCCTGCCGAAATGTAGATCTTGAGGCGTAAGCTTATAAGCTTCCCTAAAAATTAGACATGAAAAAAGAAGAGCTTTCTGGCAGTCTAAAAAACCAGGAGGTTTGCATGAATAAAGCCCGTTTCACTGAAACCCAAATCATCTCGATTCTCAAAGAAACTGAATCCGGCATGCTGGTAAAGGATGTCTGCCGCAAGCATGGAATCAGTAATGCCACCTACTACAACTGGAAGTGTAAATACGGGGGCAAGGATGCTTCCGATCTCAAGCACATGAAGGAAATGGAAGCGGAAATGAGCCATCTCAAGTGGATGTCCGCCGATCTTGCCCTTGAGAATCGTGTTTTGAAAGATCTGATCGAAAAAAGCTCTGAGGCCGTCCGAAAAAAAGAAGCTGTCTGTTACCTCATTGAAGAGCACAGGCTCTCGATTCAACGCAGTTGTCGTTGTGTCGGCCTTGCTCGCGGCCTACTACCGATTGTGCCTCAGAGGCCGGCCAGGATGTCATTACTGCTCTAAATTCCCTTGTGGAGCGGCATCCCCGCTGGTTTTTTTGGAAATACTTCAAAGTATTACGCAGCCGGGGACAGCGCTGGAACCATAAGTGGGTCTACCGAATTTACTGCAACCTGAGACTCAATCAAGAGCGTCTGGACAAGCTGGATGCAAGCAGACGATTGGTCGTGATTCAAGGGAGGGAAGTGTCAAAGAAACCTAACTCTCTTGATAGTTACTACTATTTGCGTTTGGACTTTTGTAATCGCTTATTGAGAGTCTGGCGGGTAAAACCGAGCAGGGAAGCGGCGATGCCCTGGTTGCCTTTAGCCTGTTCCATCGCCTTCTTTATCAGGTAGTCTTCCACCTCGTGAATCTTGGGCAGACGATGCAACGCCCCCTGCAGCGCATCAACAACAGATCCTACCTGCAACGCACCGAAGCCTGAAGGTAAAGGACGGTTGACGAGAACCTCCCTGAAACGTTCCAGTTAAAGCACGCCGGACGGATGACGGG
>JAQUHM010000098.1 GCA_028683595.1 Geobacteraceae bacterium
ACGCTCTTCCGATCTAACCACCGGCGATGTCACCGATCTTCTTCTGGAGACACCGGGATCAACCCTGCTCCATACCGGTCAGTACGGTGTCGACTATATACCTTCATCCATGGCACTGGACGACCTGAGAGATTCTATCAAAGGCACGATGATTCTTTCCCGACTCCTGGCCATTTCTGATATTCCGGGCATCCTGATAATCGACACACGACCCGAACTGAATATATTTACCCAGAATGCCCTGTACGCGGCCGATCGAGTCATCATACCGGTGAAGGACATGCCGAGTCTCGAAAACTGCCGCAATATCTTTGCTCTCTTCGAGAAAAAAGGCCTCGATAAAAAGAGCCTGAGCATCATACCCTGCCTGATCGACGCCAGAATCAAATACCAGGGACTTTTCAAAGATCACAAGTCACTTCTCCGGGCCTTTGCCATCAATCGCGGCTATCGATGTTGTGAAGGATACATTTCCAAAAGCCCCAAGGTAGAAAGCCTGAACACTAACCCCGAAGGCAGAATTTACCCGATACTCACCCACGCGCGCGGAACCGACGTGTATAATCAGTACACTCAGCTCGGCCGTGAAATAATGGAAGAATACCACTCAGTACCACAACCACGTTCGTTTTATTACTACCAATGGATGCTCTCAGAAGAAAAACGGAAAAATGAATCTTTTCAATTCCGGCTCTCGCGTCTGAAAGATACCTGCCTGCACTGCGGAGCCAGCATGTCGCCGGAAAATGCTCGGAACAGATCTTTCTATTATGAAACCTCAGATGGCGGCGCCAGCGGTTTCCTTGAAGAGCATTGCGGTTCGGGACTCCTGCTTTCCTGCTTCTATGACGCACAACCGAACCTTGCAGAAAACGATCCTCTGCTTCTCATGTTCCAGGAATCGGCCAGGAACTCTATCTATGCGATGAGACCCTTCAGTAATGGAGAAGGGCCTTGCGTTGAGGTCCAACGCTTTACCATTGACGGGTCACCGGTACAAAAAAAGGTACATCCGCTGCGCGAATACGATGACACGGGGTTTACACAAAAAAAGAATGCTCTGTACTCATTTCTTTTCGAGGAACTCGGGGATTTCCCCGGCAAGATGCGTGACGCTTTCCTGCTGATCTATCCGGCCAATCCGCTCAGACCGGAGGCTGTTCTTGCAGAAGAGAACTACCGGCGCATTGTGAAAATGATGCGTCACATAGGGCAAGGAATCGGGGGAGCCGTTCACTTCACCAACATCGAGACATAAACGAAGCGTATTCCCTGCTTCCTCATAATTGGTAACTCTTCTGTCAGTGCCTTGATCGTACCACGGTGCGGATGACAGATCCCGACAGCACTCCCCTTTTTTACTGCCAGTTTCGTCAGGCTGGCCAGCTGAACCTTGATGGCGGAAACATCCTCGCTATTGTCCAGGAAAGGTGCGGATCTCGCCGTTGCCCGCATCCCAATCTCCCGTGCCATGGCCAAGCCAACCGATTTAGGCGTGGTCATACTGTCAACAAAAAACATGCCATTTTCCTTCAGGACATTCAGTACAACACCCATTTTCCCACGATCCTCGGTAAAGCGTGAACCCATATGATTATTTGCCCCAACCGCATAGGGTATGACATTCATAAACCCTCGCACCCTGGCCTCAATCTCCTTGTCACTGTATGACAGCAACAGTCCATTATTTTCCAATCGGCGCTGCGGGTAATCCTGAGGTTCCATAGGAATATGCACCATAACCTCATAGCCGCCATTATGGGCAACAGTTGCGACCTCTCGATACTGATGGAGACCAGGAATAACGGAAAACGTCAAGGGAACACCAATTTTCATCAGTTCGCGGACTTCGGAAACATTAGCGCCCATATCATCAATAATCAGAGCAACAACTCCCGTTCCGGTGACCTTCGGTGGTCGTACAACAGGAACCGCTATAACAGGAGAAGAGTACTGTTTGTGGCCCGGCATCTTGGTGGCAGGTTTTTCCGGCACCTTGGGCAGGAGTGGTTTTTCCGGCACAGGGGAAGGCTTTACCGGCACGATAATCGGAGGCTTTACCGGAATTTTTTCCGGAACCTTTTTCTTGCTGTAGTCCAACAGATACAGCACAAGCCCGATAAGGATCACCGTTAAGAGAAGGTAGATGATGGGACGTTTCGAACTCTGTTTTCTTCTGCTGTTCCGGGGAGCTGGTTTTGATTTTGACACGTGTGGTATCCTTCTCTATTCAATTCACAATAGCAGCACTTTTCTGGAGCTTCTCAGTGTCAGATTTCGAGTGATTCTACCACACTGCTCACATTGATGAAAGCTGTTTGGCTGCAGCCCCCCCAGTTTCAACAACACGTCATTGCAGGATGAAACCCGCCGCACGGTGCAATCCGGCTACGGCGGGTTTCATTACTTCACGGTAAAGAAGGACACTATCGAAGTACAGTGGTCCCATTCAATTCGAGAAAATTTCATGAAACCTGAAAAAACGCCTTGCTCCCGGCCCCGCAGACCACACATTTCTCAGGTGCTGCTTTCTCTACCGTATGCCCACATATGGAGCAGACGAAATAATCAAACACTGCCCCCTCTTGCCCAAGGGACTGCAAGGCATTTGTATAGAGACCGGCATGGACTTTTTCCACCTCATTGGCAAATTTGAAGGTGCGGACCGCTTGAGCATTACCCTCCTGCTCAGCGTCCGTAATCATCTGGGGGTACATGCTTTTAAATTCATGTGTCTCTCCTGCAATAGCCTCCTGAAGATTGTCCTTGGTATTGTTAATACCTCCCATGACCTTCAGGTGGCTGTGAGCATGCACCGTCTCAGCTTCCGCAGCCGCACGGAACAGTTTTGCCACCTGGGTAAAACCCTCCGTATCAGCCTGCTTGGCAAAAGCCAGATACTTTCTGTTTGCCTGTGATTCACCCGCAAACGCCTCCTGCAGATTAGCCATTGATTTCGAATTATCAGCCATTTTGTTCCTCCTTGTGAGTTAGTTTCACATCGGGAAACCTCCGAATGTGAAGCGGGTAGTTGAAACGATACAGATACCGAAACCCCTCAAAGCCTCGTAAGATCCTTGTGTTTCTCGTTATGGGGGTTTATGTGGATCATTACATCACCGACATTGGGGAATTTACTGAATATGTTTTTCTTCACCTCGGTGGATATCTCGTGTGATCTCTTTACCGTCATTTCAGGATCCATATCCAGCTTCAGGTCCACAATTACATACTGGCCGGAACGTCGGGCTCTGATTTCATGAACATGCTCTACCCCGTCTACAACTTCTGCAAGCAGGCGTATCGCTGAAATGAGTGACTCGGACGGTCTCCCGTCCATCAGGTCATGGGCCGCAGAACGGAATGTCCCATAGCCGATATGGAAGATAAACAGCGAGGTCAGTCCCGCCGCTAGGGGATCCATGATTCCGATCCCGAAAAAAGCTCCCGTTACCCCCACAAGAGTTGCAATAGAAGTTATAGCATCCTTGCGGTGGTCTTTCGCAATAGCCAGGAGAGCAGGGCTTTCCAGGCGTGAACCGATGCGCACGGAGAACCGGTACAAATACTCCTTCACACCGATGGTAACAGCGGCCGCCAATACCGCGATTAATTCCGGAGCAGGGTATGTTCCTCTCACAAGGGTCAAACAGGAGCGAATAAGTATTCCAGCTCCGGTCAGAAAAATCACCAGGGAAACGACGATAGCCGCGATACTTTCGGCTCTGCCGTGACCATAGGGATGAGTTCCGTCAAGAGGCCTCTTGCCGATTCGAAGGGCAATCAGGACTGTTCCTATGGCAATAAAATCGCAGGCACTTTCAACACCATCGGCAAAAACCGCCTCGGAGTCACCGAAATGTCCACAGGCCAACTTCATGATCATCAGGACGGCATTCAGCCAGAAACCGATCCTGATGACTCTTTCGGCGCCTGCAAACCTCTCCTCTCTGTTCATCCAAGTCCTCCGACAAGTCCACGTTCTATTCTACCAGGAAAAGAAACTTGCGCTTCCTTTTACAAGGTATTTTGAGCAATGACCGCCTGCAAAATTCTCCTGTCATTCGATTGCTTTCAGATCTTTCAACAGCAGACGCACAGATCTTCTTCCTTTCCAGCAGTTGATGTCCAAGGAAAAGGTTATATCCAAGACATCGCTCTCAGGAATTCTGTCGGCCATGTCAAAACCAATGGCTTCCAGAGAAAACCCCGCAGCAAGAAAGCGAACCTTCACGTGGCGATCCTTCAGGATTGTCGATTGAATCAGCGTCACCCCCCGCATAACGAAAACCGGTCGCGGATTACCCATGCCAAAAGGTTCCAGGAAAGAAATGAGTTCTGCCGTCTCCAGTGACACCTCTTCCGGCAGGAGTTCGGCGTCGATCCGAAGCTCCGGAACAAAGTCCTCAGGGGAAAGTAATTTAGCGGCAACTTGATCAAGCTTCTCGACAAAATCAGCAAACATTTCCTCGTCAAGGGACAAACCAGCGGCATACTTATGTCCTCCGAAACGAAGCAGCATATCTGAACAGGCATGGAGGGCATCATAAAGATGAAAACCCGGAATACTTCTTCCTGACCCTTTACCGATTCCGTCATGGAGCGCAACCAATATTGTGGGTCGATGGAAGAGATCCACAAGCCGTGAAGCAACGATCCCTATTACACCCGAATGCCAGGATTCCGATGCAAGGACTATACATTTGCGGTCCCTGGAATATGGATCAGCTGCAAGCATTTGCAGGACATCATCGAGGATTGCCTTTTCCAGCTGTTGACGATCCTCATTGCTTTCATTCAACAGTGAGGATACCCCGGCGGCCCTCTCCGCATCATCGGTCAAAAGCAGTTCGACCCCAAGAGCGGCGTCATCAAGCCTGCCAGCGGCATTGATACGGGGAGCCAGTCGGAAGCCGACCATACCGCAATCTACCTCGCCTGACACGCCAGCAGCAGCCTTCAGAGCACGCACTCCGGTTCTGGAGGAAACTGATAACTCCTTCAGTCCGTAGCTGACAAGGATCCGGTTTTCATCAACCAGAGGAACAATATCGGCAATCGTACCAAGTGCCACCAGATCAAGATATTCTCGAAGATTCGGTTCCTTGCGTGACGTAAAGAACCCATCCACCCGAAGATGTTTCCGCAAGGCAAGTAATAGATTAAAAACGACTCCGACCCCGGCCAGTGACTTGAAGGGAAAACCGCATGCGCTTCGAAGAGGATTTATTACGGCGTAAGCACGGGGAATTTGTTGTTGAGGCGTGTGGTGGTCAGTAATAATCAGATCGATGCCAAGAGAGGCACAGAAATCTGCCTCTTCGATGGATGTTATGCCACAGTCAGCGGTAACAATAACCCTTGCACCTTTTTCGGCAGCTTCGCTGATTCCCGTAATATTGAGACCATAGCCCTCTTCAATCCGGTTGGGGATATAGTAAAAACAGTCCCCGCCAAGGGCGGAAAGAAAACTGACCAGCGAGACTACAGACGTAACACCATCCACGTCATAATCCCCATACACACAGATTTTCTCCCTGGCCTGCAGGGCACTCCGAAGACGCACCACTGCCCTGTCCATGTCCTTGAGGAGGAAGGGATCATGGATATCGGCGAGGGAAGAAGACAGGAAACGAGATACCGCTTCCGGTGTATCAATTCCCCTGTTCAGGAGAATCCTGCACATCAGGAGAGGAAGCGATGAATCCTCGGAGAGACGTTTCACCTGATTCTCGTCAGGCATCGCTATGTTCCAACGTCTGTCCCGTACCGGCTGCATGGATTCTCCCGAAAAAAAAGCCCCCGGTGGCCGGGGGCATTATCTGGTTGATGTCAGAGAAAGGTCATGCTTTGCTGCGAAGCGCCCTGTTCTCCCAGAGAACAACGAGAGGACTTGCAACAAAAATGGATGAGTAGGTTCCCACAAGGATTCCCACTACCAGTGCAAAGGAAAAATCGTGAATCACCTCTCCGCCGAAAAGGAAGAGTGATAGTGCGGCAAGGAGTGTGGTAAGCGCCGTGATGATGGTTCTGGAAAGAACTTCATTGATACTGTGATTGAAGACAGTCGTCAGCGATTCTTTCATATTCTTGTGCATGTTCTCCCGTATCCGGTCAAAGACTACGACCGTATCGGTCAGGGAATAACCGGCAATGGTAAGTACTGCGGTTATCAGGAGGAGATTAACCTCCTTGTCAAGAATATAGAAGATCGCCAGGATGGCCAGTACATCATGAAACGTGGCCAGTGCCGCCGCAATCCCGAACTTGAAATCAAATCTCCAGGCAATATAGATAATGATGCCGAGCATGGCGACGACAACGGCAATCAAGGTGTCTTTGCGAAGTTTCTCCCCAATGGAAGGCCCGATTTCCGTAGAACTTTCCACGATAAAGGGGTTGGCGGGGAATTCCTTCTTTAAAACGGTTTCCACTGTTCCAGCCACAACTCCCGTTGCCAGCGTAGTCTTGCCGACCTTGATAAGAAGTTTGTTTCCATCCGTTATTTCCTGAAGGCTGACTTCCATGCCATCTTTGGTCAGTGCTTTGCGAGCATCGTGCAGGGAAACCGGTTTTTCGAACTTCAACTGCAGGGCGGTGCCGCCGGTAAAGTCAATCCCCATGTTTGCCGCACCACGGGAAATCTGGACGATGGCTACAATGCCGATAATGGCAATAATTGACGATATGGTGAAGGAGATTTTCCTCTTACCAATAAAATTGAACTTCGTTTTACCGATGATTTGCATGAATTCCCCCGTATCCAGCCTAAATGCTGATTTTTGTTACCCGGCCACGGCCGAGGAAATAGTCGAACACCACTTTGGTGCCGACAAGGGATGTGAACAAGTTGATGATTACCCCAAGACTCAGAGTAACCGCAAATCCCTTGACAGGTCCCGTTCCGAACTGGAAAAGGACTGCAGCGGTTATGAGAGTTGTTACGTGGGAGTCCATGATAGTCAAGAAAGCTTTATCATATCCTGAGTCGAGAGCAGCCTTCGGTGTCTTGCCGAGGCGAAGTTCTTCACGTATTCGCTCGAAGATCAGGACGTTAGCATCAACAGCCATTCCTATCAGAAGAACAATCGCAGCAATGCCCGGCAGGGTAAGGGTTGCGCCAAAAGCAGCCAAGGCACCCATCAGGTACACAAGGTTGAGTACCATGCCGACGTTTGCAATCATCCCTGACAGTTTATAGTAGATTGCCATGAAACAGATAACCAGAAGAACGCCGACCAGTCCGGCCATCAGCCCTTTCCGGATGGAATCCTTACCGAGTGATGGACCCACGGTAACGTTCTGGAGAATCTTGACCGGAGCAGGCAAGGCGCCTGCCCGGAGAACGATGGCAAGGTCACTGGCCTCTTTCTCTGTGAAGGTACCGCTGATCTGGGCGTTCCCGCCGGATATTCGTTCACGTATAACCGGTGCTGAGTATATGTTATTGTCAAGTACGATGGCAAAACGCTTCCCTACATTGGCGGCTGTTACCTGGTCAAAAAGCTTGGCCCCGACTGAGTTGAAACTGATCGCAACATATGGTTGATTGAACTGCGAATCAATCCGCACCTGGGCATCCGTCAGAAGATCACCGGTAATCAGAGTCTTCTTTTTCAAAACATAGGGAATCTCTGTCACTGCACCGGTATCCGGGTCGGTTTTCTTTTCGGAAAGTATCTCATCATCTTCGGGAATAGTGCCTTGGGTTGCATTTGCCGGATTTACATCTTCATCAACCAGCTTGAACTCCAGGCGAGCGGTTTTACCAATCAGTTCAATGGCCCTTTTCGGATCCTTCACGCCGGGAAGCTGGACAACGATATTTTTAATCCCTTCCCGTTGAATCACCGGTTCCGATACGCCGAACTGGTCAATCCTGTTGCGGATTGTCTCAAGAGCCTGCTGAACAGACTTGTCTTTTACCGTTGCAATCTCCGATTCGGACATTTGCATCTGTACATTGAGAAATCCTCCTTCATCAAAAGGAGCAAGAAGCTTGAGTCGGGGATACTTTTCCTTGAGAAGGTTTTCCACCGAAGCAACTGTTCCCTTGTCGTAGAGGACAATGGAGATCCGGTCGCCTCCGAGTCGAGAAACCTTTTTGAAACGTAAATTCTTTTCATTCAACGTGTCTTCTACGTCAGTGGCAATGATGTCCAGTTGTCCTTCGACGGCTTTCCCCGTTTCCACTTCCATGACAAGATGGATCCCGCCCTGAAGATCAAGTCCAAGGTTTATCTTATCCTTTGGCAAAAAGGGACCGCCCCACCAGGAAGGCAGATTGGCAAACAATGTTGGAGCCAGATACAGAAGTGAACAGAAAAGAAAAAATACAATGAGACTGATGCGCCAGGTGAGTCCCTTGGACATGACAGCGCTCCTTTCAAGAAAATGTCTCGAGAATATGTGGTTTCATCCGAAAACTCCGGATAAAAAGCTACACTACTTCGGCACAATACCACTTCAATTTGTACTATTTAGTTTCCATCCGGAAATCCGGAAAAGAAACTACTAGTTTCCGATTTTAAAAGCGGGGATATTTTCTTCTGGCAAGAAAATCGAGGTGTTGCACGGAGGTGTACATTGATACACCGCACAAGCAAAACCGAAGATTGACACCGCCAGGGAGAAAAAGCACCCTTTCCGGACGAATACTATTTAACAACGGTAGCGATGTAGCCTTTATTGATCCGGATATTTACACCAGTGGCAATCTCCATAACGACTACTCCGTCATCGAGTGCTGTCACCTTGCCATGAATTCCGCCGGCCGTGACAACCTGGTCACCTTTCTTAAGCGTCTCCAGAAGGGCTTTGTGCTCTTTTGCCTTTTTTTGCTGGGGACGAATAAGGAGAAGATAAAAAATCGCAAACATGAAAATGAGAGGAATAAAACTCATAAAAGAACTGGAGCCGGTTGCCCCGCCAGGTGATGCGCCAAAAACGGATGCCAAAGTGAACATGTAAAACCTCCTGATTAGAATTGATCGCGCCCGTGGGCACAAAACTGATTACCACGTAAAGTTTTTTATTATATCAGCTACATTCGGTTCGTTGTCGATTACTATAAAACTCCCGACGGAATGTGGAAAAACATCCATGAGCGATTGCCTCACGTGCCTGCTCCATCAGGGTCAAATAATAATGGAGATTATGATACGTGTTGAGCCGCGACGAAAGAATTTCACCTGACCGGTAAAGGTGACGCAAATAAGCCCGGGAATAATTTCGACAGACATAGCAGTCACAGTCCGGGTCAATCGGTAGACGGTCTTCTGCATAGCGGGAATTCTTTATATTCAAACTCCCGGTTGAGGTAAACAGCATGCCATTACGGGCATTTCTCGTGGGCATGACGCAATCGAACATATCATAACCGCGATAGATTCCCTCTATCAAATCTTCGGGTGTGCCGATACCCATGACATAACGGGGATGATCTTCGGGAAGAAGCGACTCGCAGGATTCCATCACCGAATACATCACGTCCTTTTCCTCGCCAACGGAAAGACCTCCGAGTGCATAGCCATCAAAACCTATTTCGCGTAGCTCCCAGGCACTCTGTTCCCGCAGGTCATGAAACCTGCCTCCCTGGACAATCCCGAACAGCGCCTGGTCGTCACGGCGTCTGGCTTCCTTGCAGCGACGAGCCCAACGGGTTGTCATCTCCAGGGATTTCTTCACATAGGCGTAATCGGAGGTACTGGGAGGACACTCGTCGAAACACATAATGATGTCCGCTCCGAGTGCTTCCTGAATCCCTATGGATACCTCAGGAGAGATAAAATGATAGGATCCGTCCAGATGCGACTGAAAAGTGACCCCCTCTTCCTTGATCTTGCAAAGCTCTCCGAGACTGAATACCTGAAAGCCTCCGCTGTCGGTCAGAATCGGACCCGACCAGTGCATGAATTCGTGTAACCCGCCCATCCTGCCGATCAGTTCATGCCCTGGTCTGATATAGAGATGGTAGGTATTGGCCAGGATGATCTGGGACTTGACCTCCCGCAACTCCTCGGGGCTCATTGCCTTGACCGTTGCCTGGGTTCCAACCGGCATGAAAATCGGTGTTGCGATTGTTCCATGGGGTGTCGAAAGGGACCCCAGTCGGGCAGCGCACGACGAATCCTTTGCTACAAGATTGAAAGTGAACGATTGCAAACAGTACCTTTTCTCAACGGAAATTGCCGTACCCTTACGGGATACTTTTATCATGGGACAAATGGTTTCAATCCGTTCTCAACGGATAAACATTGCATCTCCATAACTGAAAAAGCGAAACTTTTTCCGGATGGCTTGGGAGTAGGCACGGAAAAGAAATTCTTTTCCGGCAAACGCCGAAACCAGCAACAGAAGAGTCGAGCACGGAAGATGGAAATTGGTGATCAGAGCGTCGATGACCTTGAAGCGGTAGTCGGAATGAATAAAGATATCCGCCTCGCCATCACCCGCACACACAATGCCATCGCTATCAGCCGCATGCTCAAGTGCGCGTGTGGTCGTTGTCCCAAGCGCAATCACCCGCCCCTGCCTTGCCTTGCAAGCTGCAATTGCAGCAGCCGTTTCCGGGGGAATGGTGTAGAATTCCCGATGCATCCGGTGTTCACACACCTCCTCAACCCTCACCGGAAGAAAAGTTCCAAGACCCACATGGAGGGTAAGATGCACGATTTCGACCCCACGCGCCTGAACCTCCTCCAAAAGCTGCTCGGTAAAGTGCAGCCCGGCTGTCGGAGCGGCAACCGCGCCGCTGTTGCGGGCAAAAACAGTCTGATATCGAGACACATCTTCCACATCAGCCGCTCGCCGTATATAGGGAGGAAGAGGCATCGTGCCCTGCTCCTCAAGCCACGTATTGAAGCCTTCCCTCAGGGAAAAGATGACCAGCCAGGTTTCATCATTCCCCCTCTCCAGAACCTGAGCAGTCATGCCTGCGGGAAACGTGAGAAAAGAACCTGGTCGAGGCTTCTTCGATGATCGGAGAAGACAGGACCAGACCTCGTCCGGACCGGTCATCCTCCGGAGCAAAAAGACCTCGATACGACCGCCGCTCTCCTTTTCTCCAAAAAGACGCGCGGGAAGCACCCTGGTATCGTTTACAACCAGGAGGTCCCCTGGACTGAACAACTCAGTTATCCGGGAAAATCCGGTTTCATCGATTGTCCCGGTTTTCCTGTCAAGGATCATGAGACGGGATGCGTCCCTGCGCTCCACCGGGGTCTGGGCAATCAACTCCTGCGGCAGATCATAATCAAAATCACGAAAACGCATAAAACTCTATTCAGTGTAGTAGTTGACGACACGTGTTCCAGGATAATAGTATGACAGTATCTCCCGGTAGCTGAAGCCATCTTCGGCACGCTGTTTCGCACCCCACTGGCAAAGTCCGACCCCATGACCATAGCCGGTGCCAACGAAGACAAAGTTGTTATCGACCAACTTCCCCCCAAAATTCGTACTCC
>JAQUHM010000466.1 GCA_028683595.1 Geobacteraceae bacterium
AAAGCTGCTGCATCTTCCGGAAAATGGCGGGATTGCCGCCTTAAAGGAGGCGCTGGCCCTGCGGATGTATGCCTTTATTAACGAGCAGTCGATTGAAGAGGTGGATGAGCACTGCATCATTTTTTATATGAAGAACTGTCGGGTGCAGGCGGCGAGGAAACGGAAAGGATTAGCGGATTACCCTTGTAAATCCGCAGGCATGGTCGAGTATCCCACCTTTGCCCAAACCATTGATTCCCGCATTACCACCGAATGCATTGGCTGTCCTCCTGACGAACATCCGGATTCCTGGTTCTGCGCCTGGAAATTCACCCTGAAAGAATAGCTGCAGGTACAGGAAATTTATCCTGCTTTGCTGAGCCCTTGCAGCAAGCCCACCGCGCAAAAAAAACCCGTCCTCCCGCTGATGCACGCGGGAGGACGGGTTTTCCCCATTGCTTCCATGGGTCCGGGTTCGATCACCTGCTCAGGCCATCTTACCCCCGGACGATTCCGTCAATTGCCTAAGTTAGTCACCGGAACCCGTCGCGGCTCCTTGTTGACATACTTGAAGAAGATCGGGAAGGCGACGAAGAAGGCAACGCAGATCAGGTATTCGATGCCCTTGATATGGGTATAGAAATCAACCAGAGTATGCATGGGCTTCACCATCCCCGTGGCCAGCATGTATTGGCGTGCCAATTCGCTTACTTGCCAGTTCGCCTGATGCAGGGCTCCGATAAAGGCGGCACTGACCCAGAGCATGATCAGTGTTCCTACTCCCAGCATGATTGTTGAAACCCGTTTACTGCTTTTGTTGTCAGACATGTTGTACTCCTTTTTATAGTTCTTTTTTAACTCAGTAACCGATGATCGTACTGATGTATCCTTTGATCAGATTGCCGACGCCGCCACTTGCTAGTCCGCCGATCAGGCAGGCCAAGGCCCAGATGCCGATCAAGCCGGACATGGCCATGACAACGCGGACGGTGAATTTGGATGTTTCCTGACCAACGTCAGTCTTGGTCTCATTCTTGTCGATAATTTGAGTAGTCATGGTGTCCTCCTGTTATGGGCTGGTCTGCGGTGTACCCGTTGTTTTGCCTTAAGAGTTGCACCCTTGATGCCAGAGCAAACCTCATGTCAAAAAGAAACGATCACAATCAAACAACATATTGTTATTACAATCAAATTCAACAAGTCACGGCGACCAACCAGAGCCCATACCTCAACCACAGAACTGTAGCGACGGCCTCCCGCAACCACGGAACCGTGGTGTTGATAAGGCGAGTGTGTGGCAAGGGGCACGGCATTTGTGTTGCGAAGCCAAGTGGACAAGTCCGTGAGGTCATACAAGGGCAGAAACGAAAGCTCCGCCCCGGGGTGGCGTATCAGCGGGGATAAAGGAGGAAAAAATCAGGAGACGGAATTGCGGTACGGCAGATCAAGAATGAGGTGTACACCGTCTGAAGCTTCCGACGCGGTGAGAGTAATCCCATGTTCGTGCAACAGGTGTGTGCAGAAAAGAAAAGAAGGCCGGATCGAATCAGTGCCGGAGTCGTCCCAGGCAGCCGCGCTGTTGGTGAGCGCAAGCGTGATGCGGTGCTGTTCTCCAGGCGAAACGGTACATTCCACCCGCAGCCGCTTCTCGCTCTGTTTATCGGGCAAGGCACGATTGAGGGCACGACGTCCCTGATGCAGCAGAGTGAGCAGCACCAGCCAGAGATCACCGGCAGCACCCGGCACCTCATAGGAATATTCAGTCGGCAGGCTGAGCACGATGGACTCGGCCCGCAACGGTTTTTCCAGCACCAGGGCCAGCATTCGGAAGAGCCGTTTCAGGGAAATGCTTGATGCGGGTGCCGACTGCCACTGGCCGACCCGCTGGAGCGTGGCCACCAGTTCAGCGGTCTTTTTGACCTCTTTATTAAGCGATTTATACAGAAGTGCGACCTGCTGCCGATCGCATCCCTGCTCGTCACTATCGATCAGAGTTTGGGTATAGTTGATGACTCCATTGATATTATTGGTCAATTCGCTGTCCAACTCCGAACCGATGCAGCCAGTGACCGCATGTCGATAGCGGATAGCCTCCCGCTCGAGGTCACCGGCTGTGGACAGCTGAAGCCTACCGGCTTCCCCTTCCCGGTTTTGGTCTCCACTCATCAGGTCCGTAACCCTTTCCACCAACGTCTGCATCGAGCATTCCGGTTCGTTTTCCCGTTCCTCTTCCCGTGCGGTCAGGCGGCAGAGGCTGAGGATCGGCGTGGCCAGATGGCGGTTGAGCAGAAAAAGCAGGGTACAGGTCAGGACCACGATCAGGCCCAGGGCACCGGCGATGATCTTGTGCAACCCAAGAAGAATAGTCTGGGTATAATCGGTTAAGTGAAATCGAAATTGCTGGAGGTTAATGTTGATTCCATTGAGGGAGCGGGCAAGTTCCGCGGTTTCTTTGACCTTGTCCGCCCGTTGATCCTGGATCGACCGGAGGCGAACCTCCAAACCGACGAGATCAACTCTTGAGGGCAGAGCCGCCTTCAGCCTGTCGGGCACGAGGATGTTGGCGGTCAGGGTCTCAGTCTCTTTTTCCAGATTCTGCAATTCATTGTTCAAGGTCTGGAGGTTAACATCCTCTCTCAATATCAGGGACTCATTGAGATGATCCTTGATGGCGGTGAATTGAAACAGGAGATGATCTCCGGTCGCCATTGCCTGTTGACACTGGTGGTACAACAGATACTGCCGGACCCCAAGGGCCAGAACCA
>JAQUHM010000099.1 GCA_028683595.1 Geobacteraceae bacterium
CCACCAGCCGTTGTCGCCGGTGTCACCGACCAGATATTTGATGTTTCCCTTGTTGTCCGTGGTCGGGGTCGCACCGGTAATTCCCGAATCCGCTGTCGGCGCGCTGCTTGCGGTTACCAGTCCGGTGGGGTAGCCCCTGGTGGTTCGGTAGCCGAACGCGGTATAGAGGCGAAACTTTCCGATCCTGTCCCCATAGGAGGAAAAGGTGCTCCAGAGGTTGGCCATGGCATTGTCGCTGCCCAACCTGTCGCCATAGCCGCTTGACAGGGAAAACTCCCGTTCATCGGGCATAGTGCTTATGAAGTTGATAACCCCGCCCATGGCGTTGCCGCCGTAAAGGCTTGACGAAGGGCCCCTGACTACTTCTATTTGCGACAGATTCTGCGCATAGAGTCCTCCCCATGGCTGGCTGGCGGAATAGGCATCATTCAGCGGCATGCCGTCCAAGAGAAGCAGGCTGCGTCCGGCCCCGGAGAGTCCGCGAAAGGTGACGGTGGAGGTTGTCCCCATCAGCCCCTTGATACGATTGTCGAAGACGCCCGGCAACAGGTTCAGCGCCTCGTCCAGCGACTGGATGTTGCGTTTTTTCATCTCCGCGGCGGTGACTACGCTGACTGACCCCGGTGCGTCCTCAACGGACTTTTCCGTTCTGGTGGCGGTGACCAGGATCTCATCGAGACGGGTTTCCTGTTCCTCGCCGTATGCCGGGAGAGCGAACAGGAGCCCAAGCAGAATAAGATACTTCATCAAGGGTTCCTCCTTGTGCTGCTGATATAATATCAAGGTAAATTTATAGAATCAGTGTTCATCTTCAACACCAGGCCAGCTTCGGAGCTGTCAGCCTGATGTCAGGGTAAAGGTTATGGGAAGACTGAAGGAGATTTCTTCACCGGTCATACTCTCACGGGGCGGGGGTGGAAATCTTCCCACGCTGCGCACTGCCCGCAATCCGGCATTGTCGAGGAGAGTGCACCCCGATGACTTGGCAAGCGACACGTTGCGCAGTTCGCCATGACGGTCCAGTGAAAACGAAACGGCGACCGAGCCACGGATTCCCATCCTTCTTGCCGCACGGGGGTATTCCTTGTGAGCCTCTATGAGCGCCCGGACGATGGTGCTGTAGTTGGTCAGCACCTTCTTCCCACGGTGACCGGCTCCGGTCCCGGCAGTACCTTCGTTTCCGCCGGCTTTTGCCGCAGCCGTCGTTTCAATCGAGCTTGCAGTCAGTGGTGCCGGCTCGGCTCCTGACGGGGAGTGCCCGACTGCGTCTTCCTCCGCATATTCACGGACTCCCTTTTCGGGTGCCTGTTTTCCTGCAGGTGCGCTGGAATTCTTCGGTGCACCCTGGGGCGAAAGGGGCTGTGCCGCCTGCTTCGCCACGATGGGGTGTTGTGGGGCAGGCGTGGTTTTGCCGCCGCTAATCAAGGCGGGAGGGGCCGGGGCTTTCCGACGCCCCGTTGCCTCGATGTGGGAAAGATCGATCTCGATCACGGAAGTTCTGTGCGGGATCTGTCTGAAATTGTCAGTAAGAAAGTACATCCCTACAAAAAACGCCAAGTGGAAAACAAGGGAGAGGACAATATATGTGCCGAAGTTCGCTTTCTTCCCATAGTTGATTGTGTTGTTGCAGGCGTGCAGTTGCGCCTTATGTGGCGCGGGTGAACACCAATCCATGCTCTCTCCATAAATGCTCTTTGCATGTTTTGCCAGGCTAAAATATCACTAATATTTATTTAGTCAAGTTAAAAAGCATACGAAATAAAAATTGGTGCTACCGTGGTGCCTTGTTCCTACGGTGATCTCCTGACAAGCGGGTCGTTTCTCCTTGTGGCGGATGTTTTTCGAGCTATCGTCGTATTTCAGCCTTGCTACTCATTGTGAATGCCCATGCGAGTCTCCCGTTTAAGGGTGTATATTGAAGTGTTACTGGTTCAGGGAGGTCTGGAAAGTGGAAGAAAGATTTCACTGCTCCCGGTTCCGAGTCAATTCGGGTTTTCCCCGGATTGACTTTTTCGTCCCGCGACAACGAAAAGCCTTTCCGTATCGAGGAGCGTAACGATTTCGCATCCCGCGGCGGCAAGGTACTCCGCAATTTCCTCTGCCGGCGGCAGATGGTCATGGGCTACGGCGGGGGAGATGTTCTTGTGCAGGCTGTTGATGTCGTCTCTCCCTTCGGAATGGCAGATCGCGAGTATCCCCCCCGGGTTCAGACGCCGGGACAGTTTTGCCACGGCAACTTTCTTGTCGTCAAAATGGGGAAAGACGGAATAGCAGAGTATGACGTCGAATCGGGGGGGCTGCAAATTCGCGCTGAAAACATCGTCCGCCATGAAACGAACATTTTTGTACTCGAACTTTCTCTCGGCTATCCGGATCATTTTTTCGGACATATCTATTGCGGTGATTGTTCCCCTGTCGCCGATACGTTCCAGGAGGAACGGAATCAGCACGCCCGTGCCGGCGCCCACATCCAGAACCTCATCACCCATCCTCAATGGCAGCAGATCGAGAATCTCATTAACCCTGTCTTGGTCATGCCGGCACCTGGTATCCCATGTGTCGGCCATGGCGTTGAAAAAATCCCTGCGATTCATGGTTCTGTCCTCATCAACCGGAGTGTTCCTCTTGTCGCGCACGCTTCACTTTGGGGGAACTCCTCTGTTTCATGGAGATTTTGCTCGAGCGGTGAACGCTCCTTTGCCGACCATTGTTGGCTTTCGCCATGATCCAGGCACGGCACCACGACCGGAATGCCCTGCACTTCACTCAGGGCAACCCGAAGTCCGTATACCTCGCTGATGCGAGAGGCTGTCATGATATCCCTGTCTCCCGCTGCGAAGAGGCTGCCCTCTTTCATCAGGATGAACCCGTCCGAAAAACGGAGGGCGGTATTGAGGTCGTGCATCACGACGATGGTGACAATACCGAACCTTAGTGTGATGTCCCGTATGAGGGTCATGACATCCATCTGGCTCCGTATATCCAGGTGGTTTACCGGTTCGTCAAGGAGCAGTACCCGGGGCTCCTGGGCAAGGGCGCGGGCAATGATTACCCTTTGGAGTTCGCCGCCGCTCAACTCGGTCGTGCAGCGATGGGAATATCCTCCCAATCCCATGAGTTCCACAATCTCCTGTGTCTTTGCGATGTCGTGGCGGGAGATGTTCCACGAAATGTGTGGTGTGCGTCCAAGAAGCACGGCTTCAAAGACCGTGCAGGGTGTGGCCTGTGATTTCTGGGGCATATATCCCATGCTGCGCGCGATCTCTTCGCGTGACATGGCCTTTGTTTCCCGTCCGTCGACCTGGACCGTGCCTCGGCGGGGGCGCAGAATCCCGTTGATGGTCTTGAGCAGGGTGCTTTTTCCCGATCCGTTGATACCGAGGATTGAGACGACCCTGCCTTCATGGACGCGGAAGGAAATATCCTTCAGCACATCGCCGGTTCCGTAGGAAAATGTGATTCCGTTTACATTGATCATGTTCGTTTCCTTGTGATGAGAAGGTAAAGGAACAGGGGCGCCCCGGCAAAGGAGGTTATAATGCCGACCGGGAGGACGACAGGCGCAATGAGGGTTCGCGACAGGATATCCGCACAGAGAAGCAGCAGACTGCCTGTCAGCAGGGCTGCCGGTAGCAGGAACCTTTGGTCATTGCCGATAAACATCCTCATGCAATGGGGGGCGATAAGCCCGATGAAACCGATGATTCCCAGGAACGCGGTTGTGACAGCAACCACGAGGCCGGCGAGAAGCATTCCGGTGAGGCGCAGGGTTTTGACGTTGATCCCCAGGCTGTGAGCGGTTTCCTCTCCCCAATGCAGGGCGTTGCAGTTCCAGCTGTGCCGCGCGAAATAGATAAAAACCGGCGCCAGTGCCGCTCCCATGAAGAGGACTTCCCGCCATCCGGCCTTGCCGAGGTCACCGAAGGTCCAGAAAACGGTGGCTGCCACCTGAACATCATCGGCGAAATACTGCAGGAGCATGGTGCTGGCGCTGAAAAAGGCGCTCAGTGCTACCCCTGCCAGGATCATTGACTCCGTGGTCATATTTCTGACCCCGGACAGGACGAGAATGAAAACTATGGTGACAAGCGATCCGGCAAAGGCCGAAATGACGACCGGCGCCTGGGAGAAGAAGGTTACCCCTTCATTGCCCGCCATATGACTCTGGCCGGCACCGAGCACGATAATGGCGAAGGTGGCGCCGAAAGCAGCACCCTGGGATATTCCAAGGGTGAAAGGTGATGCCAGGGGGTTCCTGAGCAGCGTCTGCAGGACTGTGCCCGCCAAACCGAGACCCGCCCCGGCGATGACGGCGCCGACAGCGCGCGGCAGGCGCAGGTGCCAGATGAGATAGCTGACGGTATCGGCGACCTCACCTCCGAACAGGCAGGTGATGATGGTCCCGGCATCGATCGGGTAGGAACCTGTACCAATGGAGAGGATGGCAGCGACTGCCAGCAGAAGGAGCAGGGAAAGCATGATGATCCACTTTCGGCGGATTTCCCCTTGGTAACTTTCCTTGTGCGCGGCGACTGGGATATCAACGGACACGGATGCCTCTCCCGGAAAAATCAAGTCTCCTGAAACCACCGAATTCCTGCTTCATCGAGTCATAGGCCGCCGCTCCGGTGAAAAAGCGGATGATCTCGGCGGCTTTTCGGTCGGGGTCTATTCCCGTGAAGCGTTTTGGAAAGAGATAGACCCCGGCGGCATAGGCATCCGCCAGGGCAGTCTCGATGTTGGTGTAGTAATTGTTATACGGCATGACCTGGAAAACCCTGCCCTCACGAACCGCCTTCAGTTTCCGGTAGAATACCGGGTGCTCGGCAAAATCTTTCCTGAGGAGCGCCATGCCCGCCACATCGATCAGGATTACGTCCGGGTCCCACACCAGGATCTGTTCCCTGTCGATGAACAGGTGACCGCTCTTGCGGAGACCCTTGGCCACATTGCTGGCGCCGAGCGCGTCGAGGGGGAAGAACTCCGCATCGGTGCTCGTGATGCCGTGTATCCCCTTATAGGCGATGCATCCCACATATACCCTTGGATTTCCTGGTGCAATGCCGCGTGTGCGTCGGGAAAGATCTTCCCTGATGACGGTAATGTATGTCGTGATGTCCCGCGCCCTTTTATCCTCTCCCAGGATACTTCCCAGGAGAGAGAGGGAACGTAGTGCCCGGTCATCGGAAAGGATGCCGGTTCCGCCGTAGGTCAGGGCAACAACCGGTACGCCGGTCTTGCGCGTCATGTCTTCCGCCTGGAACCTGTCGAACCCCGCAGCAAAGATGACGTCAGGGCGGAGCGTGATGATTTTTTCGATGTTTACCGGTTTCAGCCCCCCTTCTCCGACATCGGGCAGGGCCGCCGCTTTCCGGTTGATCGCCGTGCCGTACGGCCTGCCGGTCGGGGCCGGGGATTCTTTTTCTATTCCTTCGACACCGACCACCCGGTCGAATGCATTCAGGTAGACCACCATGCGCAGGGCGCCCGCAAGGGCGATGATCCTTCGCGGGTTCGCCGGGACCGACACCTTCCGGCCGAGCATGTCCTGGACCACTATTCTCCGCCCTGTCGGACCCTTTTCCGCGGAGGCCGCCAGTGCCGGGAACAGCATCAGGAGCATGACTGTCGCCACGAACATCATGGTCCGGTGGCCGGAGGAAGTCGTGCTCATGCCTGCCACCCCCGGGAGTACGCCGGATAACAGTCCAGGCAGACTTTTTGTCCTTCAACGAGCCGGATGGCGGGCTCGGCGGTGTTTTCGCCGCACCGTTCACAGCGGTAACTTTGAAACAGACGGGCCTTTTCCGGAAGCTCGAAGGAGGGTTCTTTGAAATCGAAAAGCTCTTCACACGGAGAATCGAGGATCTCTTTCTGGAGTGCTTGCCGATCCGTTCCGTCCTTCTGAAAAATTTTTTTCAGGACAATGCGGATCTTTTTCCCTGTGCTCCGCTCGAAAAAACTGAAAGCCATCTTGCCCCTGTTCCGGAAAATCAGGTTTCCTTTTCCGGTGCTGCAGCCGGTCAATACCTGAACGGCGTCGACGCAGCATGCATCATTTTCCGTGACACAGATGATTTCCTCGTCCGGGGAGAACGTTATCCCCAGGCGCTCACCCGCCGCCTGACAGGCCTTTACCCCGATGGCAAGGCCCGGGCAGGCGTGACCATGAAAGTCTACGCATTTATTCCAGACGTCACTGTTCATGCACTTCCTCCTAAAAAGTTATTTTCAGCGCTCCGCCGATGATTCTGCCTGTCAAGGGGAAGCCGAAGCGCTCCTGGTACTGTTTGTCGAGGATATTTTCCGCATAGAGGCTCATTTCACCGTATTTCGTCACCGGGATTTTCAACTCCGCATCGGCGGTGATAAAAGAACCGAGCCTCTGCAGCGAGAACTGCTGGTTGCCGCCTGCCGTATAGGCGTAGACCGTTTCCTGATCGCCCACATAGCGCAGGGCGGCGCTCAGCACGGCATGGTAGGGGAGTTTGGCATCAAGTCCGACGGAACCTTTCCATTCCGGTGAGTAGTCGAGCCTGTCGGTGAGGCCTGAAGTGTCGTAGGGATCCCCTTTTTTTCTGGTATGCAGGTAGGAGATGGTAACGGAACCGGTAAGCCATGAGAGGAACTCGCTTTTGCCCTCCACGGAAGCGCCGGCGATCTCGGCCTTGTCCAGGTTATAGACACCGCGCCAGTTCGGGTCGTTCCGGAACACGATGAAATCGTCGATTGAATAGTAGTAGCCCGACACCTTTACCAGGTGCTTTTGGGCGAAGCGGTGCTGCCAGGCCAGCTCGGCGGCGTTGTTCTTTTCCGGCTTCAGTTCCGGGTTGCCTGCGGTCTTGCCGTTATACCACCAGTACGTCTCCGGAAGGCCCGGAGTCCTGAGTGCCTGGTACAGTGATACGGTCAGGGTGTCGGCTTCGGTTACCTTGCAGGTGCCGGTGATTTTCGGACTGAAATCACCGTCTTTCAGCGCCTCCATGACGGTTCCGTGCTGCGGTTCGTTCTTGTAGGTGTCGTAACGAAGCCCCGCAGTCAGGGTAACCCGGTCGGTCAGATGCCAGGTATCCTGACCGTAGAACCCCCATGATGTTCCCCTGTGGCTTGACGGCCCGCCCGAGTAAGGCTTGCCGTTGTAGGCGGTATCCACATAGTTGACGACGATGTCGCCGAATGCTTGCACCTTGTAGTCGGCTCCCACCAGGATTTCATGATTGTAGACCGGCACCAGGGCCTGTGCCGATCCGCCGAAGGATCTGTCCGACTCAACTTTCCTGTCGAGCACCAGCTGGCCGTCCGGATAGGTTGCTACCGTCGCGTTCGAGGAATAATTCTTCTCATGGCGGTCTTCATAGTTTTTGTATGCCTTGAATTCTATCAAGGCGTCGCCGATCGGTTGTTTGAACCCGAGATCGAAATAGTACTTGGTCTTGTCCCAATATGCTCCCGGTCCGGGGACGAAGGCATTCCCCCATCCCGGTGCGATGGTTTCTCCGAAGGCCAGAGGGTAGTCGCTTGTCCTGACGTTGAAGAAATCGGAACTTTCCGGATCGGTGGATACCCTGTTCTGCCGGATAAATCCGCGTCTCGAGTTCGCATATTGAAATCCGAGGGAAAGCTCACCATCGAAAGGCGTATCAAGGTAGATATTCGCGGAGGCATTTTTTCCTTCAAAGTCCTTATTCCACAGGAACGGAGCGGCTTTCTGGTAGCTTCCGGAAATCGCGTATCCTACCGGCCCGATTTTCCAGCTGTTCGTAAGCCGGTAGTTCTGGATAAAATCGACGTCGCTGCCTCCGCCGTAGGAACCGAAGAATGTCGTAACAGGTTTCTCGGTCGGTTTTTTCGTCACCACATTAACGACGCCACCGAGCGCATTATTGCCGTATTGTACCGAACTACCCCCGCGGATGATTTCCAGCTTCTCGATATTGTCCAGGGGGATGGTGCCCCAATCGATGTAATATCCGCCCACCACTCCGGCGGCGTTTACCGGACGCCCGTTGATCGTCAGCATGATCCGGTTGGCGGACAGTCCCCGGATGGAAAGGATATCGGTGGTGTCGCCGATTGCCGTCCTCCGGCTGACCCCGATATCCGCTTCGTTTTTCAGTACGTCCGGAATGTTGATGTTTCGGCCCTTTTCGATGGTCTTTGTGCCGATGACCGTTGCCTGTGGGTCGGCTAGTGCCGAGTCGACCACAACAATCTCTTCCAAGGTCAGGTGCTCAAGGGACTCGGCTGCTACTGCGGGAATAGGCAAAGCCCAAAGTACCGTCACGAGAAGAGTGGCCGAAAGGCGCAAGACGGAAAGAAGTAATTGTTTCATGAATAGCTCTCCCTTGTCCTTGTATATGATGTCTCATGGTTGGCCTGTAAAGCACCTTCACACCATTTCATGAAACAACCATATGTCTTCGCGAGACCAAAATAGCACTAATTATATTCTAGTCAAGATAAATGGCATACGAAATTTATATTAGTGCTACCATGGTGCCTTGTTCACACTGGGATCTGTCTGACAGACGGCCCGCGTCTCCTTGTGACGGAAGCTTTTCGAGGTATCATCGTATGTATCTGATTAGCGGCAATCTCCGCGAAGGAATGAAGGTCGGATGAGGGGGCTAACCCTCTCTCTCAGGGAGAGGGGACTGTGTGAAGCCGTAGCGGAAGATTGACGCTAAGCAGTGCGTATACTGGCGTTGCTGGTTCAGGGAGGTTTGGAAAGTGGAAGAAAGACTTCACAGCTGAAATATTTGATGCTATTTGTTCATAATAATTCATACTGTTGAATGAAATATGACACGATCCGGTAGTATGTGTGATGCATGCCGGAAACCGGAAGATGGAGCAAACACTCTATGGCACAAGAAGATCTGGACCAACTGAAAATAGACAAGACAGCCATTGCGCCACGCTCTGGGAAGTCTCGGAGCAGGCGCTTCCGGGTGGTGGGGATTCTGCTGGTGGTTCTGGCGGCAGCCCTTTATTTCTGCGGGGTGCTGCGGCCCGCGGCAACTGTCGAGATTGTGAATGTCCAGCAGACGTATCCTTCCCAGGGATTTACCCTGCTGAATGCCAGCGGCTATGTCGTTGCCCAGCGGAAAGCGGCGGTGGCTTCCAAGGCAACCGGTCGCCTCGTTTGGCTGGGGGTCGAAGAGGGGAGCATCGTACGGCAGGGGGAGGTGCTTGCCCGGATCGAAAATGCTGACGTCCTTGCCGGACAAAACGAGGCAGCAGCAAATTTGAACAGTATCCGCACAACGCTGGATCAGACTAGGGCCGAGCTGCACGATGCCGAACTTTCCTTCAAGCGCGTCAAGGTCCTGCTGTCCGAGGGGATTGTGTCCACCGCAGACTATGACTCGGCTCAGGCCCGCTATCGGACAGCTCGGGCGGCGGTTGCCGGTGCCGAAGCAAATATCCGTGCAGCCTCGGCCGCTCTCGATGCGGCCAAGGTCGCGGTGGAATTTACCTATATCCGGGCGCCCTTTGATGCGGTGGTCCTGACCAAGAATGCCGATGTGGGGGATATCGTTACCCCTCTTGGTGCGGCAGCCGATGCCAAGGCGGCGGTCGTGACCATTGCCGACATGAGCTCGCTACTAGCCGAAGTGGATGTCTCGGAATCCAACCTGGAAAAGGTCCGGGTCGGGCAGCCGTGCGAGATCCAGCTGGATGCCTTTCCCGACCTGCGTTTTCGCGGGGTTGTCCATATGGTCGTGCCGACCGCTGACCGGAGCAAGGCCACCGTGCTGGTGAAGGTCAAGTTCGTGGATTTCGACAAGCGGATCCTGCCCGAGATGAGTGCCAAGGTGGCCTTCCTTTCCCGGCCGGTGGCTGCGGGGGAACAGCAGCCGCGCACCACGGTCAATCCGGAGGCGGTTGTTGCTCGGAACGGGCGGAAGGTGGTTTTCCTGGTAAAAGACAATCGAGTCGTCGAGACCCCGGTGGAGCTTGGCGCGAAGATTGGTGACGCGCTGGAAGTCAAGAGCGGCGTGAAGGCCGGTGACAGTGTAGTCGTGCACCCCGGCGAAAAGCTGCGGGACGGCTCGCGGATAAGCATTCCGGAAAAATAACCCTATGAATCAATCAAAACCAGACATAGTAAAGATACGGAACCTTTCCAAGTCCTACCGCAGGGGCAGCCAGATCATCCCGGTGCTCGAGGATATTACCTTCGATATCCCGGACGGGGAATTCCTGGCCTTGATGGGGCCGTCCGGTTCGGGTAAGAGTACCCTGCTCAACCTTCTCGCCGGGATCGACAGCGCCGACTCCGGCAGCATCCTGATCAACGGCGTGGAGATCACCACCCTGGCCGAGACGGAGCTGGCCCGCTGGCGGTCGTTGCATGTCGGTTTCATCTTCCAGTTCTACAATCTGATCCCGGTCCTGACCGCCTTCGAAAACGTCGAGCTGCCGCTGCTCCTGACCCGGCTTTCGCGGAAAGAACGGCGTGTCCACGTTGAAACCGCCCTCCGGGTGGTGGGTCTTGCGGACCGGATGGATCACTATCCGTCGCAGCTTTCCGGCGGTCAGCAGCAACGGGTTGCCATTGCCCGGGCCGTGGTTACGGATCCGACCATCCTGGTGGCCGACGAGCCGACCGGTGACCTTGACCGCTATTCCGCCGGAGAGATCCTCGACCTGATAGATCGGCTCAACCGGGAATCGGGCAAGACGATCATCATGGTTACCCACGACCCTCGTGCGGCCGAAAAGGCCCATGTCATCAGGTATCTGGAAAAGGGTGAATTGAGCGATGCATCTCAGTAAGCTACTCTGGAAAAATGCCTTCCGTCACCGCCTCCGTACCTCTCTGACCATCCTTGGCATCACCATTGCCATCCTTTCGTTCGGCATGCTCCGTACGGTCATCAGCGCCTGGTATGCCGGGGTCGATGCCTCGTCCGCCAGCCGACTTGTCACCAGGAACGCCATCTCCCTGGTCTTTCCCTTGCCCATATCTTACAAGGACCGTATCCGCCAGATCGACGGCGTCCATGCGGTCTCCTATGGCAGCTGGTTCGGCGGTGTTTATATTGACGAAAAAAACTTCTTCCCCAATTTTGCCGTGGAGATGAAGAATTATCTGAAACTGTATCCTGAGTTCGTGCTCTCCCCGGAGCAGCTGGCCGCGGCCAGCCGTGACCGCAAGGGTTGCGTGGCCGGCCGCAAGCTGGCGCAGAGATTCGGCTGGAAGATCGGGGATTCCATTGTTCTGAAGGGCACCATCTATCCGGGCAACTGGGAGTTCGTGCTGCGCGGCATCTACCGGGGGCGGGACAAAACGGTCGATGAAACGCAGATGTTTTTCAACTGGGATTATCTCAATGAAACCATGATCAAGACCGTGCCGCGGCGGGCCAACC
>JAQUHM010000100.1 GCA_028683595.1 Geobacteraceae bacterium
CGAGGTAATACTGAAAGCTTGTGCGAAAGATTCACCCATCATGATTGATATGATAGACAGTCCCTATGCCAATCACGATGATCTAAAGAAACTTATTTTCAGTCGGGGAATTTGACAAATGATTCGCGTTGCTGACTATATCATGAAGCTCCTCAAGGGCTTCGGTGTTGAAGACATTTTTATGATTACAGGTGGTGGTGCCATGCATCTTAATGATGCGGCCGGTAAGCACCTGCGTTTTTTTTGCAACCATCACGAGCAAGCTTCCGCCATTGCTGCAGAAGGATATGCCAGGGTTTCTGGAAAACCAGCTGTAGTTTTAGTTACAACGGGCCCTGGCGGCTTGAATACCTTGACAGGTGTCATGGGTCAATGGACGGACTCTGTCCCGGTGCTCTATCTTTCCGGGCAGGTCAAATTCGAAACCACAATTCGCTCCTGCCGAGAACTCGGTCTCAGACAGTTGGGAGATCAGGAGGTGGATATAGTTGAGGTGGTACGTCCTCTGACGAAGTTTTCTGACTGTCTTACTGATCCGCTTGAAGTCCGGAAGACGTTAGAAAAAGCTTGGCATTTAGCAAGTTCGGGACGACCAGGTCCTGTCTGGATTGATATTCCGATGAACGTGCAGGGGGCGTTAGTAGAAGAAGCATCACTTGCCGGATACAACGCAGACCGGACTCAGACATTTGATTTCGAGATTGCTTCAGAGAGGGTCTCTGAAACCCTCAGGCTGCTCGAGGAGTCAAAGCGTCCCATCGTTGTTGCAGGACACGGCGTACGTATCTCTGGGGCCAAGAGACTCTTTCTTGATTTTGCGGAGCGCCTTCAGATTCCCATTGTCACAAGTTTTAATGGTTTCGATTTGGTGCCCTCAAGCAACCCCCTCTTTATAGGCAGAATCGGTACTATTGGTGGTAGAGCCGGCAACTTTGCGCTGCAAAATGCCGATCTGATCCTTTTCCTTGGCACCCGAAATAATATCCGACAAGTGAGTTATGGGTGGAAAAGTCTAGGCCGTGCGGCCAAAAAAATAGTGGTCGACATCGACGCCGCTGAACTGGAGAAGCCGACATTCTCAGCAGATCTGAAGGTTCATGCGGATGTGAAATTTTTTCTGGAACGTATGCTCGCTGGATTGGATCACAATGTAAAACGGGCAAATATGGATTGGATTAGTTGGTGCTGCCAGCGGCGCGACTCTTATCCGCTGGTTCTTTCAGAAAAAAGCTATCCTCAAAGCCCAGTGCACCCCTACCTTTTCGCACGTGTGCTCTCGGAGGAGCTTTCTAATGACGCGGTCATCGTTACTTCTAACGCTACTGCAAACATCGTCTACTTTCAGGGTGCTCTTGTCAAGGACGGGCAGCGTGTTATCTGGAATTCAGGTTGCGCTTCCATGGGGTATGACCTCCCGGCGGCCATTGGTGCCTCTGTGGCAAATAGCGGCAAACGGGTGATTTGTCTTGCCGGTGACGGCAGTATCATGATGAATCTTCAGGAATTTGCAACCATCGTCTATCGAAGATTGCCGATTCTCATCTTCGTGTTCAATAACAAGGGGTATGTTTCGATTCGGCAAACTCAATCCAATTTTTTTGGAAAGCTATGTGGTTGTGACGAGGAGACGGGCGTTGGACTTCCAGATATTTTAGCACTTGCTAGGGCTTTTGGACTTGCAACCGCTCGGATAGAAGAAAACAAAGGGATGAGGGAGAAAATCAGGGATTTGCTCGCCACAACTGGTCCGGTGGTCTGCGAGCTTGTTTTGAGTCCCGAACATACCATTGAGCCTAAACTATCTTCAGTGCGAATGCCCGATGGGAGGATCGTTTCAAAACCGCTCGAAGATATGTCGCCGCTTTTGGATCGTGAGGAGTTCCGAGAGAATATGTTGGTGCCGGAGTGGGAGGATTGAGGCGAAATGAAATTTAATAGTGCTCGTGTTAAAAAAATTATTCTTCCATTCATTCCACGACTTTTGATTACCCCTTGGGAACGACTTTGTGACCGGAAGAGGATGAAAGCCACCCGCAAGGCATATCTTGCCTCTGCCAGAGAGCTCGCAATTGAAACTGGACTCTCTTTTTTTTGCAAGAGAAAGCTTATCGAAATTTTTGACGGAAATAACCGGTTGTTGGTTCTTTCCTCTGAGCACTTGATTTACCTTAAAGACTTTCTTCAAATGTTTGACTATTTTTTTAATGTGGTAGAGCCTGTTACGCAACAAAGAAATGGAAAAGGATATTTTGTAGTAGATTATTCGAAACCGGCCATGCATAGACTAAAAGAGTGTTATGTTTCTTTTTTCTTCACTTCTATGGCGGAATCTCTTGAAATGACTGAAGGATACCTGAGGCACTGCAGGCCTAAGGAAGGAGATACCGTTGTTGATTGCGGAGCATATTGTGGGACGTCTGCTTATGTCTTCTCAAAGATGGTTGGACCAACTGGTAAGGTTTACTCCCTCGAACCGGACGAGATGAGCTACCGTATGCTTCTGAAGAACATAAAAATGCACAATCTGAAAAACGTAATTCCTCTCAAAGTTGGGCTATGGTCCTCTTCCGGAACCGTTGGCTTTCACTCAGACGGCAGTCTGGGTGCGGGTGTGAACCCAGTTTTGCAGAGGCCTTTCTTTAAAAGTTTGACAGAAATTCACGTACTGTCACTTGAAGACTTTTGCCATACCTATCAGATCCCAAATGGGAGTCTGGTAAAAATGGACATTGAAGGAGCCGAAATTGAAGTAATGAAAGGTGCCTTAGCCTTTTTAGAGAAAAGCAAATTTGAATTTGCCATTGCCTCCTATCATATTGTTGATGACGAGATGACCTGCAAAAGATTGGAAACATTTTTATCAGAAATAGGATATTTGACAAAGTCTACAAGAACATTTGACGGACTTGATACTGCAAGTCTTGTAACGTATGCTTGGAAAAATTGACGGTGACATTACACCATAATCTATCTGCAATACTGTTTCATAGTCTCGCCTTATAGGAGTTTTATAAATGCAAGAGGCGATCAATTCAATGATGAAATTGCTTTTCCGGCCTTGTCCTATCTGTATGCATATATATGGTGTGATCCTCCATCAACTCCGATTTACCCTTCCCGGAGGTGTTTCGTTGCCGGATCAGTACAACCTCGTCAGCTGCGAAAACTGTGGTTTTACTTTTGCTAACACGTCGGCCGATCAAAAAGCCTATGACAGTTTCTACGCGGAACAGTCCAAATATGAGGATGCAACCGTATCGTCGGGTGGAACCACTTCTGCTTGGGATCGGGAGCGGTTCCACAGAGTGGCTGACCATCTTGCTTCTTTTGTCTCTGGAACCGATTCCACAATTCTTGACGTCGGATGCGCTAACGGTGGACTACTCCTTGCGTTACGTGAGAAGGGATTTACCAACCTTGCCGGTCTGGACCCGTCGGAGAAGTGCGTAGCAAACGTGATTGATATGGGGATCAAGGCAAAAAGGGGCGGGATATATTCTGGCGACGTAGCACCTGGGGTCTCAGGAAGATATGACTGTCTTATTCTCTCTCATGTTCTAGAGCACCTAAGAGATCTTGGCGGTGCTATGGCTTGGGCTTCGAGGCAGGTTTCCTGCGGTGGGTTGATCTATGTCGAAGTGCCTGATGCCTCCCGATATGCTGAGTATTACAAGATCCCGTACTATTATTTCGATTGCGAACATATTAATCACTTTGATCCGGTTTCACTGGTAAACCTTTTCCGTTCCGTCGGATTCGCATTATGCGACATGCGGCAGAAAGACATTCCCACCTCCCCTGAGGATCGCTATCCTGTAATTGCGGCAATCTTTTACAAGCTTCCAGTGTTCACTTATGATGGACCTATCTTGTCCTGCGGAGCACGCAAAGGTATTGAGGCTTATCTTCAACTTTCTTCTGATGACGATGTCTACCAGATAATCGATAATCTGGCTGATGGAGGTGAAGATCTCATGATATGGGGTGCTGGACAGTACGCTCTCAGACTGCTCTCAGCTACTCGACTCATTGAGTGCAGAATTACTGCATTTATCGACAAAGACAAGAGAAAGCAGGGGATGACCCTTGGCAATATTCCTATCCGAGCCCCTGAGGCCCTTTATGAGCACGGTGGGCCGGTTGTTGTCTGTTCCGCTCTTCACAGTGCTGAAATTTCGGACGAAATCAGAAAAATGGGGCACAACAACCGGATCGTGGTGCTAAAAGGAACACTACGCACTTTTCTTGGTCCTACTTGTTGAGTGCCACCACATCGATAACAAAGAAATGTGCCAGGACATCGATAACAAAAGTTCTCTGACAATCGAATAGCCACTACGCCATTCTGTGAACACCATATTTATTTAGGAGGTGTTCATGGAGGAAGAAATCATGCAAATCCGGATGCTGGCAGTCCGGCGTTTCAAGGCTGGTGAAAGCCCTGAGTCGATTTGCATATCACTCGGCAAATCCCGGTTCTGGCTGTACAAGTGGGTCAAAAGGTTTGACGGAGGTGACCCTTCTTGGTTCGAGAATCGTTCGCGCCGCCCTCTGGTGACACCAAATCGCACAGCTTCAGAGATCGAGGAGATCGTCAAGATGGTTCGCCTCAATCTTTACAACCAAGACCTGTTCTGCGGTGCCCAGGCAATCTTGTGGGAGATGGAGGACCTGGGTGTCAAGCCGCTGCCCTCGGTCAGAACAATCAACCGCATTCTTGCCAGAAATGACCTGACATATCGAAGGACCGGTCGCTATGAGCCAAAAGGGACTGCATATCCTGCTCTTCCGTCACTTCTACCGAATCAGACCCATCAGGCCGACTTTATCGGCCCATGCTATCTGCAAGGGCCAATTCGCTTCTACAGCCTGAACATTGTTGATACGGCAACAGTCAGGTGTGGGTTGCATCCTTCGCTTACCATGGCAGCACAGGCAGTCCTTGATGGTTTCTGGGCAGCATGGAAACGAATCGGGATCCCGGATCGTGTTCAGACTGACAATGCCCTGTCGTTCTTCGGCAGTCGGAGACACCCTCGCGGGATGGGGCCTCTCATCAGGCTCTGCCTGCACCATGGTGTTGAACCGTGGTTCATCCCCATGGGCGAGCCATGGAGAAACGGGATGATCGAGAACTTCAACGATCGCTATCAGCAAAGATTTCTTGGTAAAGTATCCATGGCATCCGTCGCAGACCTGCACGCAGGCTCTCTTGCATTCGAGCAACGCCATAACAGCAGGTATCGCTACAGCAAACTCAAAGGCGTCACACCATTAAAGGCCCTTGCTACCTCCAAGGCCAAGCTTAGGTTCCCGGAAGAGGAGAAGCCGCCCAAGCATCCACTGACAAAGCCTGAAATCGGGAAATATCATCTTGTGCGGCTTATTCGCAGCAATCTGAAGCTGGATGTCTTTGGTGAACGCTTCTCAGTGCCGCCGGAAACAATGTTCGAATACGTAGTGGCTACAATCGATGTCAAAGAACAGAAACTGAAACTCTTCCTGGACAAAACCCAAGTCGATGAGTTTGATTACAAACTGCGTTAAATTCACTGAGTGTCAGCGATGTCATGGTACTCAACACCTACTGATTAACCACATGAGGTTGCCGATGCTGTTCCAAGATAAACTCGAGTTGATCCTGATAACCTGGAATCGTGACCGATTCCTGGACAAAACCTTGCAGCAACTGGCGGAGAGTCCTTTTGCAGAATGTAAGATCACAATCTTAGACAATTGTTCCAGCGACAGGACTCCCGAGGTATGTGCATCATATTGCGATCGTTTTCCCCGATTAAGGATTATTCGCCACAAGAAGAACATAGGCGGAAATCCCAATTACCTCCGTGCCGTAGAATTGTCAGAGTCTACCTATACTTGGATAGTCTGCGATGATGATGATTTTGATTTTAGTGATATCTCCGACGTTAGCTCCGCGATCGTGAATGAAGAAGCAGATTTAGTCTATATTGGCTCACCCCACCAGGCACCTTGGGAGCGAGGCTTTCGTGGCACCAGCAGGGAACTGATCGAGAAAGGTTCCCTGTACTATAATGGGTTGACTTTTTTCCCAGCAATAATATTTAAAACAGCTAAATTTGACAGCGAATGTTTAATGAAGGGCTACAGACTAGTTGATTTGCTACATCCAAATTTTGCATTTATAGATAAATCTGTCCGCGAGAACTTTACAGTTTATGTTGCAAAGCAAGAAATCGTTAAGCGTTATGAAGGTAACTCTCAAGGGCTAACACCACTTGGAATATATGCAGCTTGGTTAACCTGTTGCCAGACAATTTCTATTGATAAATATCGTAGCAAAGCTATCTATCAAGCGACGGAACTACAAGGAGGACTGGTATTTGATTTAATTTGTATGCTTTCAGTGGAGAAATTGAAAAAAGTATACAATCGAGGAAGATATATTAAATTATTAGTAGATATTTGGTTTGCTTACAACAATATTCAAAGACTTAAATATCTTATAGCATTACCAGTTGTTCTTATGCCCAGAAGACTGCTTATTTTAGCACGAACAATCATGCACAAGTTAATGGGGCACAGTAATGTTCTTCCAATCGATATCGATGACAGAGACGTGTTTTATCAATAAATTAAAGAATCAATAACTGATAGGGGTCTACTTGTTACAAGGCAAACTTGAAATTCTAATCATAACTTATAATCGGGGGGCTTTTCTTGATAAAACTCTCACTAGGCTTTCTCAAAGCCCATTTTCTCGATGCAAGATTACCATTCTAGATAATTGCTCAACAGACCAGACCCCGAATATTTGCAATAAATATTATTCGAAATTTACTAATTACATAGTTGTGAGACATAATAAAAATATTGGAGGAACTCCTAATTACCTCCGGGCAGTAGAACTATCTGAATCTCCTTATACCTGGATTCTCTGCGACGACGATGAGTTTGATTTTAACGATATTTCAGATATGCAGGAGGCACTCCTCAGTGACAGTTATGATCTGATCTACGTCGGTTCTCCCAATCAGCAGGACTGGGAGCGGGGACTTTCAACCACCAGCAGGGAACTTCTCTCGAAGGGGGCGCTCTATCACATAGGGCTCAGTTTTTTCCCTTCTATCATCTTCAGGACTGAACTATTTGATGCTACCTGCATAATGAAGGGCTACCTGATGGTTTCGAATCTTTACCCCCAGTTCGAGTTCATAGCCAAATCGGTACGTGAAAACTTCAGAGTCTATGTAGCGAAACGTCAAGTGGTAATCTGGAATGAGTTGAATAACTCCAATTTTTCGCCGTTGTTTGGTTATACCGCTTGGGTCAACTGCTGCAGGAGCATTTCTGAGGCTGATATTCGAGCCAGCGCCATCGACGAAGTAACCCAACGTCTCGGGTTTTATCGGGCGCTCGGTTTCTGGATTGCCTTCGAAAAGCATTACGAACCACAGTGCTTCTACCGGAAGATCTACGATATTTTTTCGGCCTACAATCTGCGCCAGAAGCTTCGGTTCTTCATTCTGCTCCCATTGGTTTTTATCAAGTTGCCACTTTCTTTGCTGCTACGCATACGTCTGTTTATTTACCGCCAAGTTATGAGGCGAAGTGATAAAGATATCCCTTCTGTGATGGTTGTGACAGGAAGGTGACGCCTATGACTCCGATTCAAGCTGAATATGTCCTTATCCTTGGTGCCGGTCCCACAGGGCTTGGTGCGGCCTATAACTTGGGCAAATTAGGTTACACGAACTGGGGGCTTTTCGAACGTGACAGACATGTTGGCGGCCTCTCTGCCTCCTGCCCTGACGATAAGGGGTTTACCTGGGACATCGGAGGCCACGTCCTTTTTTCCCACTACGACTATTTCGACAAAGCCGTCGAAGAGGCGCTCGGTGGCACTTACTATGAGCACCTCCGTGAGAGCTGGATCCGGATTATGCAGACCTGGGTGCCATATCCTTTTCAGAACAATATCCGCCATCTCCCCCAACAGGCTTTGAATTTATGTCTGGAAGGTCTCCGTTCTCAGCGGCCTGACTTTAAGAAGACCACCAATTTCCGAAAGTGGATGGATGCAATATTCGGTGAAGGAATCGTCAAGTACTTTATGGAGCCCTATAACCGAAAAGTATGGGGAGTTCCGCTGGAGGCAATGAGTAAAGAGTGGCTCGGCGAGAGGGTAAGTGTGGTGGATCTCGCCCGAATTGAGAAGAACATTGCCGAACAAAAGGATGACGTGAATTGGGGGCCGAACAACCGGTTCAAATTTCCAAAATTCGGCGGGACTGGTTCGATTTTTGAGGGAATTGCCCGACCTTTCCGAGAGCGGATTTCTTTTGATTATGACCTGGTTGAGGTGGATCTGGAAGCAAAGGAAGTTACTTTTGCCAATGGTCGCACAGAGCATTACGATGTACTGATCAATACCATTCCGCTGGATTGTTTCATCAAGAAGTGCGTCTCTGTTCCGGATACCGTGCGAGATGCTGTCAAAGATCTGGTGCACAATGGTGGACTGATTGTCGGACTCGGCTTTGTTGGGAAACGGGTCGATCCCAAATGTTGGATGTATTTTCCTGAGGCGAATTCGCCATTTTACCGGGTAACCAATTTCTTCAATTATTCTCCTTACAACGTGCCTAACGGAGATGTCGATACCTATTTCTCTCTGATGTGTGAGACGACCTATTCACCCCACAAACCGGTGAACAAGGAGCGGATCATCGAAGATACGATTCAGGGACTGGTCAATACCGGAATGATAACCGAGGAAGAGCGTGGTTGGATCGTCAGCCGCTATCTCATTGATATCCCTTATTCGTATCCGGTGCCGACAGTTGGGCGGGATTGCGCCCTTGCGGTTATTCAGCCCTGGCTGGAGTCACAAGACGTGTATTCCCGCGGGCGCTTTGGCGCATGGAAGTACGAGGTGGGTAATATGGACCACTCCTTTATGCAGGGTGTCGAGGTTATCCAACGTCTTTTGACTGGAGCAGAGGAAAGAACCGTAAACGGGATGCTTTGAGTGATGCGGGTCCAGACCTGCTTTGTCAGCGGATAAGTTTGAGACTTCCCTCAGTGCCTTCCGTATTTCTCGCAAAGTGTTTGCGGTACAGGATTCTGATTTTGTTGACAAATATATTTATTTCTATATAATAACCAATTCACTGAAGCATTGAACATGAGTAGGAAAAGGAGAGCGGAATGTACAAAATAGCCGTGATCGGCGGGGATGGAACTGGCCCCGAGGTCGTTCGTGAAGGTTTGAAGGTTCTGGATGCAGTGAACAGCAAATACGGGATCAAGATGGAGTATACCCCTTTTGATTTCGGTGGCGAGCGCTATCTGCGCACCGGGGAGGTGCTGCCGGAGTCGGCGGTTTCCGACCTGCGGCAGTTTGATTCCATCTTCCTCGGTGCTATCGGTCACCCCGATGTGAAGCCCGGGATTCTGGAGAAGGGCATTCTGCTGAAGCTTCGTTTTGAACTGGACCAGTACATCAACCTGAGGCCGATCAAGCTCTATCCGAATGTGGAAACTCCGCTGAAGGACAAGACACCTGCTGACATAGATTTCGTGGTGGTTCGCGAGAATAGTGAAGGTCTCTATACCGGTACCGGCGGCGTGCTGAAGAAGGGAACACCCGATGAGGTTGCCATACAGACTTCCATCAATACCCGTAAAGGCGTGGAGCGCTGCCTTCGCTATGCCTTTGAATATACCCGCAAGCGCAATAAGAACAAAACCTTGACCCTCTGTGGCAAGACCAACGTCCTTACCTTTGCCTTTGATCTGTGGGAGCGTGCTTTCCACGAAGTTGGCGCCAAGGATTATGCCGATATCAAGCGCGAATACGCACACGTTGACGCCACTACTATGTGGATGGTGAAGAATCCCGAGTGGTTTGACGTGATCGTGACCGATAACATGTTCGGCGACATCATTACCGATCTGGGCGCCATGGTTCAGGGCGGTATGGGCATCGCTTCTGGCGGTAACATCAACCCGGAGGGTGTTTCCATGTTTGAGCCGATCGGCGGCAGCGCACCGAAGTACACCGGCAAGAACGTGATCAATCCGATGGCTGCCATTGGCGCTGCCCAGATGATGCTCGATATACTGGGTGAAGAGAAGGCTGCGAAAGACGTTGAGACGGCCATGGTCAGCGTCATGCAGCAGATGAAGAGCATGAGTGCCGGCAAGATGGGCTTCTCGACAACCGAGATCGGTGACATGGTTGCCAAGGCTGTCAGCTAAGCAGTTTCAGGAAACGGTCCTTTTTCGCCCTGACAGCGTCAATCATCGGTCTTGTTTGTGCGACGTACAGTAGTACGTCTCCGCACAATTCCTTGATCTCCTTGTCAGGACAAAAAAATCCTCGTTTCCGAATTGGAAACCGCTCGTTCACATCCGGAGTTACCGGCTGGGAACTGAGCTGCAAAATCACATTTTGATAAAACTTGACCCGAAGCTGGTGATGCTTCGTTCCACGAGCAGTGCCGCTTAGGAAAGAAGATACAGATCGGATAATTACCTGAAAGGGGGGGCGCAATCAAAAAGCCCCCCTTTCTTTTGTGTTGACAAGTGCTGTTTACTTTAAATAAAATTATATAATTTTCCGGCCGACCGAACTTTGGCCGCCCAAGAGAGGAGCTGGCAATACAATGGCAAAAAAACTGTGGAATGTAGCCATAGCCGGTGCCACTGGCGCCGTCGGCAACCAGATGATCGAGTGTCTTGAAGAGAGAAACTTTCCGATCGGGAAGATCAAATTTCTGGCAAGCGAACGGAGTGTCGGGAAGGTTCTGGAGTATAAGGGAAAGCCGGTCCAGGTTGAGCTGCTGGATCATGATGCTTTCGAGGGTATTGACATTGCCCTGTTTTCAGCCGGAGGTAGCAGGTCTCTGGAGTTCTGTCCTTCCGCGGCACGGGCAGGTGCCGTTTGTATCGATAACTCAAGTGCCTGGCGGATGGATCCGGATGTGCCGCTTGTTGTACCGGAAGTGAATCCCCATGCTATCGCCGGGTACACAAAAAAAGGTATCATCGCCAATCCGAACTGCTCTACTATCCAGATGGTGGTGGCTCTCAAGCCGCTCCATGACTACGGTACAATCAAAAGGTTGGTTGTTTCCACGTACCAGGCAGTTTCCGGAACCGGTAAGAAGGCGATCGATGAACTGCGGATCCAGACGGGAGAGATGCTGAATGGCCGTCCCGCGGAGGCAAAGGTCTATCCTCACCGGATAGCTTTCAACTGTTTGCCCCAGATCGATTCTTTCGAGCCGAACGGCTACACCAAGGAAGAGATGAAGATGGTCAACGAGACAATCAAGATCATGGAGTCTCCTATCCGGGTGACCGCTACTACTGTTCGCGTTCCGGTGTTCTATAGCCATTCCGAGTCGTTGAAT
>JAQUHM010000467.1 GCA_028683595.1 Geobacteraceae bacterium
CCGCCAGTGCCCGTTCCGGTTCCAGGAAATGGTGGAAGCTGTAGCGGGTGATAACCAGGGAAAACGCATCATCGGCGAACGGCAGCGGCACCGCCTCCCCCACTTGCCACCGGAGGTTGCACAGCCGCAGCTCCCTCTGCCTCTTCTCCGCCTGTTCGATCATCGTGGGCGTGATGTCAATCCCGGTCACCGCCCCGGCATGCCGCGCGAATTCGCAGGCGACCAGCCCCGGTCCGCAGGCAACGTCCAGGATCGTGTCTCCCCTTCCCACCCCGGAAAGTTCCACGAGAAGCTGCAGCGCATCCAGGTGTCCCGGCACGCGGGCAAAGGGGATGGCCTGGCGCGAAAACTGTTCGACAATCTTCTCCCGGTGCCTCTGTTCGTTTCGGTCGATCATATCGTTCCCTCCTTCTCTGGCTTTTCAGGATATTCTATCTTGATTCCCGGCAAGCCGTCTTGCTATAGTAAGCCAATGAATGTCGAGAAACTGTCAAAATTGCCTCCGATAGAAATCGGCTTCCGGATCGATCCGGAGCTCCCGGTGATCCCCCTTGCCATGCAAGTGAGCAGGGCCGGGTGCGCCGCACCCCACTCACACCCGCGCGGCCAGCTGATCTATGCCAGCAACGGGGTCATGAAGGTGGTGTGCAGAAGGGACGTCTGGGTGGTCCCCCCGTCGCAGGCGGTGTGGGTGCCGCCGGAGATCGAGCACGAGGTCTATTTCCCCGGCGATGTCTCCCTGCGTAATCTCTTCATCGATCCATCCGTCGTGGCAGACCTCCCCCTGGAGTGCGCGGTCATCAAGGTGACCCCGCTGCTGCGGGAGTTGATCCTGCGTGCCATGGAGG
Source organism: Geobacteraceae bacterium (assembly GCA_028683595.1). Classification (GTDB taxonomy): domain Bacteria; phylum Desulfobacterota; class Desulfuromonadia; order Geobacterales; family Geobacteraceae; genus RPRC01. Next base: position 849 of record JAQUHM010000467.1, read on the forward strand.
TGGGTGAGGCGTACACGGCGGGGAGCGCGGGACATCGGCTGATGCTGGTGCTGCTCGACGAATTGCGGCGGGCGGAACCGACGGCACTGCACCTGCCCATGGGGCATGATCAACGGCTGCAGCGGGTGATGGAGGTGTTGTTGAAGGATCCCGGGGACAGAAGGGAGCTGGAACAACTGGCGCCCCTTGCCGGGGCCAGCCCCCGAACCTTGGCGCGACTGTTCGTCCGGGAGACCGGGCTCACCTTCGGCACCTGGCGGAAACGGCTGGTGTTGCAGGAGGCCATCGAGCGCCTGGGGACTGGACAGAACATTACACGTGTGGCCTTTGACCTGGGGTATCAGAGTCTCAGCGCCTTTATCGCCATGTTTCGACAGGCGCTTGGTGCTTCGCCGGGGCAGTATTTGAGGTTGGAGTCGAAGAGTGCGGGGGAAAACGGGTGAAAGGAGGTGCGTAGCCTGTGGGTGCAGGATTATTCACCGAATTATGTAAACTCTCACGAAATTCAGTGTTTTGTGTCTTAACTGAAATGTTTTTAATGGTAATAGGTTTTTGGTTCTGGTATTAATGTTTTGTTTGTTTCGGTAAGTCTTTTATCGTGGGCCAACAGGTTAAGGTAGCGTTTTAAATCAAGGGAATTTACATGAGTTGTCAGATGACTACAGAATGGTGAAAGCCGCCATGGTCAGACATTTCAGATAGGCGGCTTTTTTTGCTTTCAGAATAGATACTTATCAAAGGTGTGCTACACAGTTATGAGCATTTTCACCTCTAAACGGGAAATCCGTTGGTCAAACTTGCGAACATGCAATCCAGGCACCATGGGGTTCTTGACATTAAATGGGAAAGTGTCCCTATTTTCCCAATTTCTCAACCAGTTTTCCATTGAGCGGTGACCCGCAAGAATAAGAAATAGGCGACGTGGCCATATTTATTCACTATTTTTCAATATGACATTTTCTGTCGAACTTGTGTGTTATGGAGATAATATGGAAATCCCTGCACAATACAAAGGTCGAGAACAAGCCTACATTAAGCACACCCTCCTTGAAACCTACCTATTCAAACTCTTTATGATTATCGGCCAGTCCCAGCCGACGATATCGTACGTCGATTGTCTTTCAGGCCCATGGCAGGATGCCTCAGATGATTTGAGTGACACATCAATTGGCCGCTCACTTTCAACCATGAAAAGCTGCCTTGAGAGTCTTCGGAAAAAGAATCCCAGTATATGTTTTCGGGCACTTTTCGTAGAAAAAGATGCGAAAAAATACCGTCGGCTCAAGGAATATCTAGACACGCTGGAAACTCCGATCGAGACAGAATCATTCCATGGTGAATTCGACAAAGTTCGTCATAAAATTCTCGATTGGTGCGGTTCATCCTTCACGTTTTTCTTCATTGATCCTCTCGGCTGGAAGAAAATTGTCGAAGTCTCCACTCTCGAGCCTTTCCTGCAGAGAAACAACTCCGAGTTTCTCATAAATTTCATGTTCGAATTCATTCTTCGAGCCCATCAAATCCCGGTGCATGAAGAGGATATGATCAAGATTTTCGGTCAGGTTCCGCAGACAGATGGCATGATTCCAGAACAGAAGGAATCCTGTCTGGTCAATCTTTACCGGGAGAATTTGAAAAGAATTCTGCCGGTAAAGGGACGCAAAGCACGCTCCGCTACCGTACCAATCCAGCGCCCTGACAAAGACAGAACTATCTATCACCTTGTCTATCTGACCCGTCATCCTCTCGGTATCGTCAAGTTCATGGAAGCATCGGAACCGCTGGACTTCGTACAAAAAGCTGTTCGCATTCAGGCGAAACATGATAAAAAGATTGAGACGACAGGACAAGGTGAGCTATTTGGAG
>JAQUHM010000468.1 GCA_028683595.1 Geobacteraceae bacterium
CAGCAACTGCGCCTGTTACCCGATAAAAATTATCGGTACTGAAGAAGGGCCGGTAGTAGCTTCGATCCTGGAAAAGTGCCTTGTACCCGGAAGCAGCCTGACGATCCTTGGCAGGAATTTTGGCACCGTATCAGGGACTATTACAGCCGTATCGACTTCCGGCATGTCCATCAATCTTTCCGTATCTTCCTGGAATGACTCGACGGTTGTTGTCCGGATCCCTAACGATTCAAGGATGCAGGAAGGACAGCAGTACACCATAAACATAATGAAAAACGGTGAAATCGAAAGCATCCCAACCGGCAGGCAGAATATAGGCATCTGTCCAACGCAGAAGAAAACCATCATACCCGGAACGACTCAACCCACGCCGCCATTTTTCTTTGAACAGCAGCCATAGGCTCTCAAATGGCCAACTTCGCGCTGCAGGGGTCAGCATGCTCTTTTTTGAATGTTGCTAGAGTCGATACTATTCAGTTTCCATCCGGAAACTGAAAAAGTAGTGTTTCGTGGAAGGGTTGGGGCTTTCACGGAGTCTCTCGTACGGCTTCATTGCACGATTGCAACAGCAAGGAAACCGCCTGAAACCAGCAGATTAGCTGATCAGTGTAACAGGTGGTGACCGATTACGAGAGGCTGCGGGTAAACTCCAACCCGGCCCCTGCCAAGACTTTCCGGATGGAAACCATTTAGCACTGACTTAAATTTATTACGATTAGAAGAGGGGTCTCGCTTAAAATATCATGAGATCCCTTTATAGTATTCACTTTTGAGCCCTGATCCGGCTTCAAAGCATTTTTGATCATTTGCAAATATTTCGCGTCTCTGCCCCCCTTTTGAAATCCCGAGTCGCTCTGATGAATCCCGCCAACCCCTCAACAATTTCGGCTAAACTGAAGTATGTTGACAAATACATTCCGGAGAGTATTTGACCCTGAGCACTATTGTCACTTGACAGCAACATCGTAATGGGAGATTTTGTAAAAAAATCTGACCGTTACTATCACCAAGGTTAGGTGATCAAATCTGGCCGATAGTGGCCAATATACTTTTCAAGGAGACACGGATGCTGAGTAAAAAATTGATGATTTTATCGTGTGGGATTGCGCTGTTCGGATTCGGCTGCCAACCTATGATACTCAAACAGGACATTCCAGTATCAACCAATCCGATGGGCGCAAATATTTTTGCCGACGGAACACTTGTTGGAAAAACTCCCGGTACCGTTTCTCTGGCGCGGACCCAAAATCACATCATCACACTCGTGAAAGAGAACTATCGTCAGGAGGATGTTATTATCTCCAAACAGTACCAGTCAAACAAAGTACTTTTGAATGCAGTCCAGTCCGGGGTCAATTCAGGACTTTTTTTCAAGAACGCAAGAATGGGAATAAATAGCGGTTTGGGATCTGTCTCCGGCCAGGAAGAAACAGGAGAGGCATATATCCTTGTACCCGCCACGGTACAGGTTATGCTAACCCCTCTCAATGGCTACTCAAGCGGTGATGCTGTGAGCGGAGGATACCCAGGAGGCGCTTCTGGCGGAAATCCCCAATACCAGCCTGAGAACCAGGACATCTCAACAACTGATGTTCTCAAGGCCGGAATTGAAGCGGGAGCTGCCGGTCTTTCACAGGCAAAGCCCATTGATAAGAACTGGCAGACGTCATCATCGTCTAAAAGCTATGTCGAGCCTGACGGTACTCAGGTTACCAAAAAATCCAGTACTTCCGTCGGAGTCAGTGTTAATCCTGCAGGGATACTGAAATCCATTGACACACTATTTAACTGATAAAGGAAAATGCCTCTATGAAACAGACTATTATCATTTTTAGTGGAATCCTGTTGGTAATCATGCTGGCCGGAACAGCATTGGCAATTGATATCAACACCCTTGACAAGGTAAGCGTTCATATGCCTCAATCCCAAGTGCGATCACTTCTCGGGTCACCGGATGAAGTGATCGAGCTGGGAAGTGGTCTGACTGCGGACATCTACAAGGTTTCCAATGCAGAGCCCATGATAGGCGCAGGTTGTATCTACCAGGACAATCGGCACCTTGTCGGACAGGCTTTCATATTCCAAGGGATAGTGAACAAGGCAGCTTCTGAAAGGCTGGTTAAGCACGGGTTTAGTGTAACAGAAGAAACCGAAGAAGTTTTTCGACTTGTCGGTAAAGACGACGATACCGGTCAACCGCTGGTGGCTCAAATCTCGCTCAATAATGGTATGACGGTTATCATGACATTTGAAAAAGTGTTTCACGAAAGCTGGGGTAAATAGCTGAACAGGAAAGAAAAAACCGGGACAGATTGCTTTGTTTCTCAGAACGCAAAGCAGATCTGTCCCGGTTTTATTGTAAGGACCCTCCTTATTTTCTGAGAAAAACCGTCATGGTCTTTTAACAAGATTCAACCGGTAGAAGACAAAACATCCTAAGAGCAAGCCCCACCCTAATGCTGCTAACAGGAATTCCCATGGCTGCATACCTGGATGCAAAATCTCGCCCCGTTGCACCCCATTCAAATCGAGTATATAAGCTTCAAGATTGGAGATCTCCTGTTGGGTCAATGCACGGGTATCGCCAAAAGCCGGCATGATCAAGGCAGGACGAGGGCCATCCGGTCTGGAGCCATGTTGAATAATCAAATCGATAGCGGATGCAAAGAGTTGCGGACTTTCATTGAACAAGGCCCTGTCGAT
>JAQUHM010000469.1 GCA_028683595.1 Geobacteraceae bacterium
GTGTCAGTGAGCTGAAAGTTGATATTTTCAATTCTTTCAAGTGACCCTGAAATGTTCTGGGGTAATTGAGATCCTTTTTTTACGGGGTACTGATGTGATGATACTCTTGCGGTTAATGCTGGTCATGCTGCTCTTTCCTTTCCTGAGTATGGATGTGCAAACGCTTCGAGCCGAGGTAACACAAGGACCGGAAAAGCTCGATTCCCTCATTGTCTTGGCAGTAGCCAACAATCCCGAGGTCAAGGCCTCGGCGGAACGCTGGCAGATGGTTGGGGAGCAGGCGCGGCAGGCGGGTGCCCTTGAAGACCCGATGATGATGTTGCGCGTCCAGAATGCCCTGATCCGCGATCCCTTGAATTTCACCCGTAACACCATGACCGCCAAAGTTATCGGCGTCAGCCAGAAGCTCCCTTTTTACGGCAAGCGCGATCTCATGCGGGAAGAGGCTGGTTTTAATGCCGAAGCCGAGCGCTGGGTGGTAGCGGAACGACGGATTGAGTTGCGGCGGATGGTCAAAGAGGCATGGTACCAGATCTACCTGATGGACCGTTCTTTGGAGACGGTTGCCGGCAACATCACACTGCTTGACGATTTGATCCGTTTGGCGGAATCCATGTACAGTGTCGGTAAAGCTGGACAACAGGAGGTATTTCAGGCGCAATTGGAGCGCTCGAAAATGGAAGCGCTACGCATCGGTCTGGAGCAGAAACGCCGCTCCTTGGTCGCCTCCCTCAATTCTTTGGTCTATCGTCCGGCCGATACCACCATCCCCACCATCGCCAAAGTGACGATGACGCCGACAGTGCTTGCTGCCACTGAAATTGAGGCGCTGGCAATTGACAATCGACCAGCTATCAAAACGCTGCAAGCGCGGATTGACAAGACATCAGCCAGCTACAAGTTGGCCGAAAAAGAATTTTATCCCGATGTTACTGTCTCGCTTGAATATATGCAGCGCGAGCCAGCTATGGGCAACCCCGGCGATGATATGTACGCGGCACAATTATCCTTCAATTTGCCGATCCAACAGGATCGACGTCATGCCGAGATTGCCGAGACCGAGGCTGAAAACCGCATGGTTATCCAAGAATTGGCGGCAATAAAAAACCAGATACGACTGGCTATCCATGATGGCTTGGCGAAACTTGAGCGGAGCCGCAAACTGACCCTACTGTACGATAAAGGTATCCTTGCCCAGGCAAGGGGCGCAGTGGAGTCGGCCATGGCCGCTTACCGAACGGACAAGGCCAAATTCACCGAAGTACTGGCGAGTCGCATGGCCCTGTTCAACTTCGAACGGGAATATCATGGCGCAGTAGTTGATTATCAGACGGAGCTTGCAGTGCTCGAAGGCGTTGTCGGCACGACATTCCCCCCAAAAACCGTAATCGATGCCTGCAATCACGGCGGATGCCGATTCATCGGCTTATTGAGGATTGTTAATGAGAATTTCAACAGCTGTGAAGGGAATACTGCTGGTCATCGGGCTTGCGGTTGCGCTTGGCGGCGGGTATCTGCTGGGGTCCATTCCTCATGATCACGAGCATCCGGGCAGGGCTGCGGGCGGACTGGTGGCTAAGGTTCTGTATACCTGCAGCATGCATCCTTTCATCATCCGCGATGCCCCCGGCAACTGTCCGATCTGTGGCATGACCCTCACTCCGGTCAAATCTGATAAAAACGCTGGCGCTTCCGGGACTGTCGGCCAGAGCAGCGGCACGGAAAGCGGAGTTATCAGTATTGATCCGGTAACCATTCAAAATATGGGCGTGCGCACCGAAAAGGTCGTTAAACGCAAGTTGCACCGAACCATCCGTGCGGTGGGCCTCATTACCTATGAAGAAAATCTGCAGTTCTCCGTCAATGCGAAAATTGAGGGCTGGGTCGAGCGTCTCTATTTCAATAAACAAGGACAACAGGTGAAAAAAGGCCAGCCGCTGATGGAAATCTACAGCCCCGAACTGGTAGCCGCCCAGCAGGAATATCTGTTAGCCGTCGACAATAAACGACAGCTGGCAGCAAGCCCCTATCCTGAAATCGCCTCGGGTGCGACCCGTCTGTTGGAGGCAGCCCATACTCGACTGCGCTACTGGGACATCAGTCCCGAGCAGATTCAAACCATAGCGCAATCCGGCCAGGTGCGAAAGACCCTGACCCTTTACAGTGAGCATGACGGAGTGGTGACCAAAAAGAACGTGCTGGAAGGGATGCGGATCATGGCGGGTGTGGAACTGCTGCAGATCGCCGACCTGTCTAAAGTGTGGGTCAATGCCGATATCTATGAATACGAGATGCCCTGGGTCAAGGTGGGTCAGGCGGTGCAGGTCGAACTTCCCTTTGCAAACGGTAAAATAATCGACGGTGTGATTACCTACATCTACCCCTACATGGCGAACGAAACCCGAACGGTCAAGGCGAGAATCGAAGTAGCCAACCCCGGCTTGAAGCTGAAGCCAGAAATGTATGCCAATGTCATTATCAGCGTTGAGGCGGTTGATGCCGGCCTCGCTATTCCGGTGACAGCGGTCCTCAATTCCGGCAAAGGACAGACGGTTTTTGTAGCTCTGGGTGAGGGCAAATTTGAACCCCGGCTTGTAAAGAGCGGCATTAAGGACGATAGCGGCTTTGTCCAGATACTCTCTGGGCTCAAGGAAGATGAGGTCGTCGTTGTTTCTGCCCAATTTATGCTCGACTCG
>JAQUHM010000470.1 GCA_028683595.1 Geobacteraceae bacterium
AACCGGCGAGCAAGGCGTCATGATACCCCGGAGTAACCTCCGCAACCTGATGCTGAAGGATGAAGTTGTGGAAGCGATCCGTGCAGGGAAATTTCACATCTGGAGTGTAGAAACCATCGACCAGGGAATCGAAATCCTCACGGGAGTATCGGGGGGTGAAAAAGGGCCTGATGGAGGCTATCCAGAGGGAACCATCAATCAGAAGGTTGATATGCGATTGCGCGAAATCCTGGAAAACATGAGAAAATTTTCAGCTGGCAACGAGAAAGATGAGAAAAAATAGCCTGAATGGAATTCCACGGCATACTCAAGGAATATTGAAATACAGCAACCCCTGAGGGTACTCAGGAATGGACGCCATTGCGAGCCGGGACAGGTTTTACCGGCATTTCGGGAAATAATCGGGCCATACTGCCTTGCCTGCTTCACTGCCTTGTAAGGGTAACGAACCGATAGAAGGAAATACTATCATCGGGAAAAGGAGAATCTGGATGGACAATATCATTGAAACCATTTGTGGGGACGCAACACTGACCAAGCTTTTTTCATCACTGGAGAAAGCCGGTCTCATTGAGACCCTGAAAGGGAGTGGGCCTTACACACTTTTCGCGCCCACAAACGAAGCATTCACAAGAATGAACATAGAGTCCATGTTGAATGACCCGAAGGAGCTTACCGAGACCTTTCGCTACCATGTAGCACCAGGCAAGTTTACCGTGGAAGCCATCGGGGAGATGGAAACCATCAGCACCGAAAATGGTAAATCTCTGACAGTAGTTATCGAAGAGGGCGAAACAATGGTGGACAATGGAAAGTTCGTTACCACAAATATTGAGTGCTCAAACGGGATTATTCATATCATTGATAATGTCTTTAAGCCGATGTTGTCCGGTTGGTACCGGGAAGAGTAGTCGCGCCAGCGAACGTACCCGGCAAGGTTTCCTGACAAATGGTCGGCACGGTCCCACACCACCTAAGGGATCGGGAGTTCAAATCCCCCCGATCCTTTCCCCATACTCTCTCAACACACGTGACGGGTTTTGCTAAAACAGTACCTCTCTTTCTGCACAATTGTTACGTCATTTCTGCATTGCACCTCTTTATGAGCCCTGAATTCCCGCGTACACCGTACTTTATGTACGATATCCTGAAAAGAGCTTATCCGTACGAGATCACCCTAGAATTTTGTCAGCTTTGGCCGGCTGACTTCATAAAACTGCAGGCTTGGCATGACTGCTTCGTGGATTTTGTAATTGAAGCACGGTTAAAGATTACATGAAGTCGGTATGAGAGCCGGGAAGGTATATTTCGACAAGCTCTATGCGCTTTGCCAAACTTTTCCTTGCAGAAAAGCTTGGTTGCTTTTACTCTGTCCCGAAAGCAAAAGGACGGACTTCATGCCTGGCACCTGTACAGTCATAACAAATCCTCTTTCAGGAGGATTTTCTCCCCGAAAACTTTCCGGGGTGCTGGATTTTCTTGTCAGACATGGCATTACTCCCGAGCTGCAGCACGTTACTACTCCCGAATCTGCAGCCCGATGCTCACAGGCGGCTTGCAGCAACCAACAACCCCTTTATCATTGTCGGAGCAGGAGACGGGACAATCAATGCAGTCCTGAATGGCCTTACTCCGGGTATTGCAACACTGGCCGTAATACCATTCGGGACCTCCAATGTGCTCTGCCGGGAATTGGGGATAATGTCTCCCGAAGCGGCGCTGGAGAAGATTGCCGCAGGGGTATCCCGGAACCTTTGTGTCGGCTCTATTGAAAAAGGCGAAACAAAGCACTCCTTTCTCCTGATGGCAGGCATAGGGCTCGACGGCTGTGTGGTAAAGGGGGTCAGAACCCGGGAAAAGAGGTTGCTCAAAAAAGGAGCGTACTTTCTTTCCGCTCTCCGGGTACTGCGGTCTTGGGATTCGAGCCGGTTCGAGGTTATTTCCGGCTCCAAGGTCATAAACTGCCATAGCGTAATTGTCTGCAACGGAGCAAAGTACGGCGGAAACATTCTCTTCGCTCCAGGGGCATCTCTATTCAAGCCGGAATTCGAGGTTGTCTGCATCGAACAGGAAACAAGGCTCGGGTATCTTAAATCCCTTCCCAGCCTGCTCGCCGGCAAAGGACTCAAGGGAACCGGAATCCTAACCTTCCCGGCACGCGAGATCGAGATTCGCGGCACTAAAGCTCTTCAGGCAGATGGTGATTATTATTTTGACGCCCCTGTACGCATCAGGGCAATTCCTGATTTCATGAAGATTATTGTCTAGGAGAAAAGCCATGCGCGTTGTCGGCATTGGCCAATGTTCGTGGGATTACCTGGCATTGGTAGAATCTTTCCCTGCCAGCGACACCAAAGCTGAAGTCAGCAACTGGCAGGAACAGGGCGGCGGTCCAGTCGCCACAGCGCTTGTGACACTCGCTCGACTTGGCGTACCCTGTGATTTCCTTGGGGTAATCGGAGACGATCCGGAAGGCGTAAAAATCAAACAATCCCTCAGTAGTGAGGGAATCGGAATATCTCGGCTTGTCACGCGAGAGAATGCCATCTCACAGAAAGCCTTCATAGCCATTGAGCAGGAGTCGGCAAAACGCACTATATTCTGGGAGCGACCATCGGGGAATCCCCTGTTACCCGAAGAGCTTCCAGAATCTCTTTTTGATGATTGCAGCTTTCTCCTTCTCGACGGACTCAT
>JAQUHM010000471.1 GCA_028683595.1 Geobacteraceae bacterium
ACCTTTGGTAAAAACACATTAAAAACAGGCATTCAGGCCACCTGGTGGCATGAACCGACCGGCTATGCCGCCTATGACGGCAAAGAGCGGGAAGAAACCCTTATAGGAGGATACATCCAGGATGAACAGTGTTTCCTAGGAGACAGAATGACACTGGACGCCGGGGTACGGGTCGATGATAAGTATATCCGGACAGGGGTCGACAAATATTCGCCGACCCAGACCACGACGGCGCTGCTACATAACAAATGGACCGATCCCGTGATTGCCGCCAGTATCGGCGCAGCATACAAGGCGGGAGATATTCATACGGTGGCTGCCCGGGTCGGCTACTCGCACGCAAATACGGATTCCTTTCTGGCGACGCTTGACAATAAGAACCTGGACGCCGAGGAACGCTACAAATTCGAACTCAATCTCGAAGGCAGATATCACCCGGCTTTCAATCCCAAACTGACCCTTTTCTATTACAACATCAAGAATTACAAGACCGCCGTAGGTTCATCCGGAACAGGCAACAATGTTGTGAATATCTATGACGCAGTCAATGTGGATCGCAGAGGATTTGAATTCTCCACTACCGGCAGTCTTCCCTACGGCTTCGATTACAACTTCAACTATTCGCATATTGAATATACCAACCCCACCGTTGACAGAGCCAACCCCAGCGATATCCTGTCGTTTCTGATCGGGCACACCTACGGGCCGTTCCAGACAAATCTGTCGCTCAGATATCTTGCCCCTTACCAGAGCGACAGCAGATTCGCGGCAGACGGCATGGCCCATGAGATAGGCGACTTTACCCGGCTGGATGCCAATATCAGCTACAACTACCGCATTAAAAAGCTAGAGGGTCGGGTAACCGCTTATGCCCGCAACTTGCTCAATGACCACTACCAGACTATCCTGACGTTCGAGGATGTGGGATTTACCTGCGGTGTGCGACTGGAGCAGACCTTGCCGTTCTAACGTCCGCCTGATGGTAGAGCTGCTTTGAAAAAATAGTGAGAAATTTCCATGTCAACTATGAGGATCAAACGCATTACCGCCGCACTCTGTCTTTATACGACGGGTACGTCATGTGCCGGAACAGTGCGCATGCTATTCAGCGGTAGGGAGGCCTGATTCTCGAATCAAGAGGAGAATATTTTCATGAAAGTGTCTGATGTGGGCACATACAACAGTGTTGCCCTGGGGGTAAACGCGCCGATCTACACCTACTACGCCAGCCGTATTCTGGAGAAAACCGGGATTGACTCAGGTAGATGCCTTGATATCGGGTGCGGGGGTGGCTACCTGGGACTTGCCTTGGCACGGATTACCGCTCTCGATTTCGTCTTCCTCGATATGTCACCTGAAATGCTCAGGTATGCGGAGGAAAACATTGCATCCAGCGATTTGACGGCACGATCCAAAACGCTGCTTGGTCAAGTGCAGGCAATTCCCTTGGCAGATTCATCCATTGATCTGGTTGTCAGCAGAGGCTCTGTTCCCTTCTGGGATGAATTGGCAACGGCATTTCGGGAGATCAAGCGTGTTCTCAAGCCGGGAGGATGTGTCTATATCGGTGGCGGCCTTGGTGATCCGAAAACATGGGTCTCCATTCGGGAACGGTTGAAAATGGAACATCCTGAGTGGCATGAGAGGAAGCTAAAACCGCTTCTTCATGACAACAGACACTATTCCGATGCGCTTGAGGAAGCGGGTCTCGACTCATTCACCATAACTCGTAACGATGAGGGTATGTGGATAGAGGGGAGGAAGGGATAATGGTTGAAAGTTTGGAAACAAATTCAATGAAAGATGTGTCGCGTGCAGAGGAGATCCGGAGTGAAATTGCCGGAGACAATGGAAGTTCCCTGCTGATCCTGGACGAGGCGGCGAAAACCCTGCGGGGATACTACAGCACGAAACTTGATGGACTGGTGGTCGAGCGACTGGTTGTGGGGGTGATGTTTGTCGGTGTGAAACTTTCCAATGGTTGTGGCGGAGTTGCCTACACCCCGCCGGAAGTAATCAAAAGCGCCGGCAGCCGCATCCTGAAAGGGAGCACCCCTACCATACGCGGCATGCAGGCGGCTACAATCATGGACGGAAATGTTCCCGGCCCCTTTGCCGGGATCATCAGGCTGGCCACGCTGAACGCCCTGTCAGTGCCGTTCTTTGAAGATGGTCGCTATGTCGTTGATACAAGCGGTGATTTGTCGGGGATTCCGGCGCTTTTCCGCAACCGCCGGGTCTGCATGGTGGGTGCGATCATTCCGCTTCTGAAGCGCCTGAAAGATATGGGGGCCGCCGAAGTCATCATCATCGACCGCAAAAAGGAAACCCAGGAAGAGGCCGAAGCCGGATATGGAACTTTCGTTGCGCCGGAACGCACCGCTGAAACACTTGCTCGCTGCGAGACTGCCATATTCACCGGGGCCGCCATTGCCAACGGCAGCATCGAACAGCTCATCAGCTTCGTTCCTGCGGATGCGGCCATCGCTGTTGTCGGCCCGACAGCCGGATTTGTGCCGGAACCACTCTTCCGACGTAACACTGCCATGGTCGGCACGGTGGTGGTGACCGATAGCGACCAGGCCCTGGAGATACTTGCCGAGGGTGGCGGAGTGTACCGGCTTTTCGGCGAGTGTGTCCGCAAGATAAACCTGCTCAATGTCGGTCGATTACGGCACTT
>JAQUHM010000101.1 GCA_028683595.1 Geobacteraceae bacterium
TATCAAGCTTGACAATGAGGAAATTACCCCTCCGGACCTTGACGTCATCAGCCTGCGGCGTCGGGTCGGCATGGTATTCCAGCAATCGAACCCGTTTCCAAAATCAATCTACGAGAACATCGTCTATGGCCTGCGCATTGCCGGAATTAGGGACAAGGCCGTTCTGGATGAAACCGTGGAGAAAAGCCTGAGGGCAGCAGCCATCTGGGACGAGGCAAAGGACCGCCTCCACGACTCGGCTCTCGGACTATCCGGTGGACAGGCTCAACGAATTTGCATCGCCCGTGCCATAGCGGTCAATCCCGAAATTATCCTCATGGACGAACCATGTTCGGCTCTCGATCCCATTGCAACCGCAAAGATTGAGGAACTGATCAACGAGCTTAAGGAACAATACACTGTGGTTATCGTTACCCACAATATGCAGCAGGCTGCCCGTGTTTCGGATTTTACCGCTTTCCTGTATCTGGGAGAACTGATAGAATTCGATGTCACGAAGAAAATTTTCACAAACCCGGACAAAAGACACACGGAAGATTACATTACCGGCAGATTCGGCTGAAACAAGATCAATCGTAAGGATGGCCTGTGATTGCGCCTTCACTATGGATCTGACACATTGGAACTTCCTTAACCTTCTCTGCGTACCGCTGTGGGAGTAGTTCCAGCGAGCATTGAACGATATTTTGATAAACACTGAGCTTTTCTTCGAGGTTACTTACATGGAACGAGAACACATCATCAAGCAGTACGACGCTGAACTGAACGAAATTCGCACCCTGATCCTTCAGATGGGAGGCAAGGTTGAGGTCATGATCTCCAACTGCATAAAGGCCCTGGTTGACAGGAATTCTGACCTTGCCGAAAGCACCATACCGTCAGACCATGAGGTCAACCACCTGGAAGTACTTATCGATGAAAAGTGCCTCGAAGTGCTGGCGCGCCGTCAACCGGCCGCTCGGGACCTGAGATTCATTACCCTGGCCCTCAAGATTGTAACCGACATGGAGAGGATTGGTGACCAGTGCGTCAGCATTGCCAAACGGGTGAAGGAACTGAATCAAGAGCCCCCTCTCAAGCCTTACATCGACCTGCCCCGGTTGGCGGAGTCATCACGGGCCATGGTCATGGAATCCCTCGACGCCTTTGTGCGCGGAGATGAAAAGCTTGCCATGCAAGTTTGTGCAAACGACCAGTTTGTTGACGACCTTAACATCCAGATCCAACGGGAGCTTCTCACCTTCATGATGGAAGATCCCACCACCATTTCCCGGGCACTTAAACTCAATTATATCTCCAAATGCCTCGAAAGAATCGCCGACCACGCAACTAACGTTGCGGAAATGGTTATCTTCATGGTCAAGGGAAAGGATATTCGCCACACCACCTTTTAAGCATGGTTCTCAAACATTCCTGCAGACGCCTCTTCCGATCTGTCTTGGAGGAAAACGGCTATACCGAGGCCACCAATGGCGAAGAAGCGATAAAACTTTCCTCAGCAATAAAAATCCTGGATGTGATCATGCCACAAAGGAACGCATGTGAGGTCTATGACGCCATCAAAAGTGAAAAACCAGCGATAAAAATCCCCTTTGTCAGCGGACATGGAGAGGAGACAATTCACGAAAGCGGCATCAAGGGGGAAAACGTCACTATCTTGACAAAACCTCCATCGCTCCCCGGTTTCCTGAAGCAGTGCGCGAAATTCCGGATGGATAACCTTCCGATGTCATCAGAGAACAATCGTAAGTATTGAGGTGCCCCGGGAAAAGGGGACAGTGATTGAACGGCGGGAAACTTCGTGGTGCTCGTGGCGCAGCTCAAAAGCAACTAATGCTTAGGGGGAATTACGAAATCAGGCAGGACCTTTATGCTAAAACAGCTCTATCTCCCCGGTAGCGATCTCGGATATCTTGACCAGCCCTTCTTCCAGCAAATCATCAAAGTATTCAACCCTGTTTCGTCCTTTTCTCTTTGCGTTATAAAGGGACTGGTCTGCCCTGTCAAGCAGTGTTGTGGTAAATATCTCCGGATCCATCTTCACAACACCCACACTGACCGTGACCTGGCCAACCTGAGGAAAGTCATGATTTTCAACCGAAAAACGGAACCTTTCGAATGCTCTCATGGCATTCTCTTTCGTGCCTGCACGGACTATAACAATGAATTCTTCCCCGCCGAAACGGAACAGGAAATCGCTTTCCCTGAAATGGTGCTGCATGAGTTGTGAAAGCAACAGGAGAACCTCGTCGCCATACAGGTGCCCCCAGGTGTCATTGATCCGCTTGAAATTATCGACGTCAACCATGCCGATCCAGTAGCCGACGCTTTCGTCATCAAAAACACTTCGCCGGTCCACAGGGACCGGGTCGGTGAATGGCGCCGGCTGACTGTATATTTTCTGTATAACATCGTCAAAGGTCTTTCTATTGGCAAGACCTGTCAACTGGTCGCGTTGCGCATCAATGAGCACTTGGTAGAAATTGCGATAAATCTGTAGAAGACCGCGAATCATATGTGAATCAAGCTTGCTGAGTTCGCGGGTGGTAACTGCCACGAGGAAAACGTTCTGCATCTTGGTCGGCTGGATATGCCAGGTAACCAGCATGCTCCCCGAATCGAGCTTTTTACGGAAGGGTTGATTCGTACCCTGAACGATATCGAGGGCAGCAAATACCTCCTCCGACAGGGAAAAGTTGTCCGACAGGATCTCGTACTTTTCCTGCCTCATCTGCAGCTGGTAGCACGGCAGACCTCTTCGATCAAGTTTCAGAATTGAAAGTTCCTGGGGCCGTATGAAATCGGCAAGAGTCTTCAACAGGCTAAACTCCATGAGTTCTATATCCTGAATCCCGGTAAGACTGACTAGTTTATCGAGAAGCATTGGTGCATTTTTCATCAGAACATTCCTATGTACACTGAAAGTACCATCGGCAAAGATTATATTGCGAGAGTATCCTATACGATCATCGGAATAACAAGCATATTTTGTGCCCGTCAAGAGAACTCATTAAAATAATAACCGGCATGGAGTGATCAGGGTTTTGAGTCTACTCCGGGCAGAATCACGCCAGGATGCCTATAGAAAAAACAGACTTGCTGTTCAGACAGGCTGTGAAGGGTTGGCGTACGGCTACATTGGCACCAGCGGTCAATAGTACGACTGAAGTATAGTAGCCGTACTCTGCCTGAGGAGTTCTCACGTTTCCTTGAGAAAAGAAAGGATTGCAGCACAGGTCTCCTCAGGACGTTCTTCGTGGGGATTATGCCCGCATTTTTCCAGCACCTTCAGTCGAGAGCCGGAAATATCTCCATGAAGACGCTGCCCGAGACTCAGCCGGACATTTCGATCTTCATCACCCCAGATAATGAGCACGGGAAGTGCAAGACGTCGATAACTCTCCTCGATATGGACATATGCATCGGGATTCACTGCCTTCACGGTCGCGCGTAAGGCATGGGCGATACCCTTGCCGCGGAAATAACTTTTATAGCGTTCGAACATATCGGGAGTTATCACTGTTTTGTCAAAGAACACCCTCTCCAGAACACCTTGAACAAGCTTACGAACCGGTATCAATCGGAGAAAAAGTGGTCCAAACGGAGATTTGAGTTTACGGAAAAACCTTGGAAGTCTCTGAGGATATGCTGCGGAATCAATGAGAACAAGCTTTTCAGTGGTAAAAGGGTCGTCCCCCCTTTCCGCCTCGATAGATACGCGAAGAGCAACGGCACCACCCAGAGAATGGCCGACCAGCACCAGAGAACGAAACCCTTGAGCAAGGATAAAGGTCCGGACTATCTCAGCCTGGTCTTCGATGGAATAAGCTCCATCCTTTGGTTTGGAGGAAAGACCGAAGCCTTTCAAATCGAGGAGATAAAGGGTATATTCAGCGGCGGGAAAAAGGGTAATCAGATCCTGCCAGGTCGTGGAGGAAGAGGCAAAACCGTGCAGAAACAGGATTGGCAAAGGGCCATTACCAACCATATGGTAGTGGATGCGAGTGTTGCCGGCATAGGTAAAGAAACTTTCTTCCGTCATACTCACCTCTCTTGCAGAAAATCCTGATTACCCTGCCCGGCTTTTCCAACGTACGCCTTACACAACCCGAAACATCTTCTGTTCTCTGTCAGAATCAAGGCAGTCCGTCAAGGACTTTTTTTCTTCTGACGCCAGGTATACCAAGGGTGAGGCGCGTTCGATCAACCAAGACCCTTACCAAGGTTTTTTGTGTCTCGACACATGCATCCATTGACAAATATTTACGCTTCACTGACACCTTTTAACCCAATTAGGTGGTTTTTTGTGTATAGTGCTGCTATAAATTCTACAGGAAAGTGGATTAACTCTTGAAACCAGGCAATAGAAAACTCCTTCTCATTATTCTTGTTTCCCTTGTCATTGTCACTCTTGCAGGCTTTTCTCTTAAGTATTTCTTCTTCAGCAAAGAACCGGTCTCGTATATCACTGACAAGGTCCAGAGGATGGATATCGAGGAAAGTGTTTTGGCAAGCGGATCTCTACACGCGGTAAAGACGGTTGCTGTGGGAGCACAGGTATCAGGACAACTGAAAAAGCTCCATGTAGCAGTGGGAGATCGGGTCAGGAAAGGCGATCTCCTGGCTGAAATTGACCCGATTCTTCAACAGAACACCCTCAGAGACACGGAAGCAGCACTTGAAAACGTAATGGCACAGAAACACTCGAAACAAGCGCTTCTGAAAAAATATCAGCTTGAGTACCAGCGACAGAAAACAATGTCTGCCGCTGAAGCCTCTTCACAAGCGGACCTGGAAGGCGCACGTGCCCAACTGGCGGGGACCCGTGCCGACATAGCAGCCCTGAACGCCCAGATTAAACAGGCAAAAATAGCCATTGACACTGCGCGCGCCAACCTGGGTTATACACGTATCATCGCCCCCATGGACGGCATCGTACTTTCAATCATCACCGAAGAAGGGCAAACAGTTGTCTCTGCCCAGTCAGCCACTACCATCCTGAAACTGGCAAACCTGGACACCATCACCGTGAAAGCGGAAATATCAGAAGCTGATGTAACCAAAGTAAAACCTGGGCAAAAGGTCTATTTCACCATTCTCGGCGAGCCCGACAGGCGCCGGTATAGCACCATCCGAGCAATCGAACCGGCTCCCACAAGTGCCACTAGTTCCACAAGCAGTGACAGTACAGCCAGTTCTTCCAGCAGCGCCGCAATTTATTACAACGGGCTTTTTGAGGTTCCGAACAAAGACCACCGCCTGCGTGATTCCATGACAGCCCAGGTAGCCATTGTGCTAAAAGAAGCCAAGCAGGCGCTCTGCATCCCCTCATCGGCATTAGGAGAAAAAGACCAGGACGGGCGCTATTTCGTAAGGGTCTTGAAGGACAACAAACCGGAAAGCAGAAAGATCCTGATCGGTGCAACCAATAAAGTCCTGGTCCAAGTAGTCGAGGGTCTCCATGAAGGCGACACCGTCATCATAGCCGACAGCACAACCGTCCCGGCCACTGCATCCTCCGATGTCTCTCCTCCCGCCAGACCTCACCAAGGAATGTAGTCATGGAGCGACCTCTTCTGGAATTGATAGATGTGGGACGTGCTTTTATAAACGGCGAACAGATAACAGAGGTTCTCCGTGGAATCAACCTTACCATCAACGCGGGTGAAATGGTGGCAATCGTCGGAGCCTCAGGGTCCGGGAAATCAACACTGATGAATATCCTCGGCTGCCTTGACCGGTCAAGCGAAGGAACCTATCTCATCAATGGCAGGAACACGAACGACCTGGAAGACAACGAACTGGCACAACTGCGGCGGGAGCATTTCGGATTCATCTTCCAGAAATATCACCTGCTGCCTCATCTGGACGCCACTCAAAACACCGAGATTCCTGCCATTTATTCCGGGATGGAAAAGAGCCTCAGACGAAAAAAAGCCAATGAGATTCTGTCCCGCCTCGGACTCAGCGACAGGACAACCTATCGACCAAACCAGCTTTCAGGCGGCCAGCAGCAGCGGGTAAGCATTGCCCGGGCCCTGATGAACGGCGGCGACGTAATCCTGGCTGACGAACCCACCGGAGCATTGGACAGCAGAAGCGGCCGCGAGATGCTCTCTCTGCTCAAAGAACTACACCAGCAGGGACATACTATCGTTCTTGTTACCCATGACATGCAGGTAGCGGAAATTGCAGACCGCATCATCGAAATTCATGACGGTGAAATCATCCGTGATCAGCACAAAGATAGTGCAACAATAAAATCCGCGATTGTGCCACAGGGAAAAGGGCGGGACCAGAAGGGACATTTCTCAAATGGAAGGTGGGGACGTTTCGTCGAATCCTTCAGCACAGCCCTGGCAGCAATGTCTTCTCATCGCCTGCGGACCCTGCTGACCATGCTTGGCATCATCATCGGAATTACTTCGGTGGTGTCTGTTGTTGCCCTTGGACAAGGTGCGCGGGAGAAGGTTATCGGCGACATCAGCTCCATGGGGACCAACGTCATCGAGATCTTCCCTGGAAGTGACTGGGGTGACGAAAAAGCCGGGCAGATTCATACCCTCTTACCCAACGACCTGAGTGCATTGCAAGCTCAGAGTTATCTGGACAGCGTCACCCCGACAGTCAGTGGCAGCAGAACCCTGCGTTACCGGAACGTTACTGCAAACGCATCAGTCAACGGAGTCGGCGAAAGTTACTTTCGGGTAAGGGGGTTGGAGATTGAGAAAGGTTCAGCCTTTGATAAAAACGACATCCACAGCCTCAGCCAGGTAGCGGTTATCGATAAGAACACTTCAGACAAGCTTTTTACCGGGAGGGAGGATCCGGTGGGTAAGATCATCTTCATCGGAACCCTTCCCTGCCGGGTAATCGGAGTCAGCAAGAAAAACGAAAGCCCCTTTGGCAACAATCAGAACCTCAACATCTGGATCCCTTACACCGCAGCCATGTCACGCCTGTTCGGCCAGCAGTATTTCAGTTCCATTACGGCACGAGTTCGAGACGGCTTTTCGAACCAGATCGCTGAACAAAGCATCATCAAGTTGCTCAGTCAGCGTCATGGGCTTAAGGATTTTTTTACCAACAGCAGCGACAGCATCCTGAAAACGGTAAAGAAGACAACCGCAACGCTTAGCCTGTTGATCTCGGCCATTGCCGTCATTTCTCTGGTGGTAGGCGGGATCGGCGTCATGAATATCATGCTGGTATCTGTCTCCGAAAGGACGCGGGAAATCGGCATCCGAATGGCAGTGGGCGCACGAAAGAGCGATATTATGCAGCAGTTTCTGATCGAAGCGGTGCTGGTCTGCCTCATCGGCGGAATGATCGGGATTTTTCTCTCCTATGGTATAAGCCTGGTCTTCCCTTTATTCGTCACAGCCATCGCTATGAAATTTTCCATTCTTTCCATTGTTGCGGCATTTGTCTGCTCTACGCTGATCGGAATCCTGTTCGGTTTTCTCCCGGCACGGAATGCGGCCGCCCTCGACCCTGTCCAAGCACTGGCACGGGAATAGGCACATCCATATGATAATTACCCGCATCACGCTACTGGCTCTAGTGACAACATTATCACTGTTGAGCAGCTGTGCAATTCTGCCGCACAGCACCTATACACGTCCTGGGGTATCCATTCCACAGCACTGGCAAGGTCCGTCAACAACCGGCACCAGCATAGCCAGTCACGAAAAATGGTGGGGAAATTTCAACGATCCGCTCCTCGACGCACTGATAGACAAGGCACTGCTAACCAACAACGATCTTGCTGTTGCTGCCATCAAGGTCCAGCGAGCCCGACTCCAGGCGAATCTCACTGACACGAACATGACTCCGTCAGTGGATGTCTCGGCATCCGGAACCTTTTCCCGTGATCTCAGAAACAGAACCGGCTCCCAGAGCTACCAGACATCCGGCAGCCTGAGTTACGAACTGGACCTGTGGGGCAGACTGGCACGTCTGCGTGATGCCGGACGCTGGGAAGCAGAGGCGACCGAGGTCGACCGCCAAAACAGCGCACTGTCGTTGATCGGTACTGTCGCAGCAGCCTATTGGCAGGTGGCGTACCTGAATCAGCGCATAACCCTGAGTGAAGCAAGTGTTGCCTATGCAAAAAAAACCCTCGATCTTGTCGTAACCCAACGGAATGCCGGTGCCGTATCCACTCTCGATGTAGCCCAGGCCCGTCAAAATCTTGCCCAACAAAAAGCCGATCTCACAACCCTTGTCCAGCAACGGGTGGAAGCAAGAAACGCCCTGGCGATCCTTTTCGACCAGCCGGCAGAGGACAGCCTGCCTGAGCGGGTGAGTCTGCCGGAAAGCCCGCTGCCTGGTGTCGAAGCTGGAATCCCGGCCGATGTTCTCAAACAGCGCCCCGATCTTCGCGCCGCGGAAATGAGACTTCGGGAAACACTTGCCCAAACCGATGCCGTACGTGCATCATTCTATCCGACTTTTACCCTCACCGGAAATCTCGGAACCGCCAGCACCAGCTTGACCAATATTCTACAAAACCCTGTTGCGTCATTGGGAGCAGGGTTGGTCCTGCCCTTTGTGCAGTGGAATACTACCAAACTTACGATCAAGATTTCGGAAACAGAATACCAGGAAGCGGTTGTCACTTTCCGGCAAACCTTCTATCAGGCCCTGAGTGACGTAGAGAATGCTCTCTCCGACCGAGTCCAACTGGAAGAGGAAAAACTCCACCGGGAAGAATCATTCGAGTCCTCTGCGCTGGCAGAAAAACTGGCGGAAGTCCGCTACCGCGCAGGTGCCGTTGGTTTACAAACTTGGCTTGACGCACAGGAAAACAGGAGAAACGCGGAAACATCTCTGGCTCAAAACAGGCAAAATCTTCTCAATAACCGCATGACCCTCTATCTGGCTTTTGGAGGAAACGGAATCAGTTCGGAAAAACCCTGAATTTTAGGATTTTGAGGTGAACACCATGGAAGATCACTTTCGTTACCTGGTTGGGGAAGGCATCTCAGCCCTGAAAATCGGAAACTCGGCTCTTGCTCTGCTTCATTTCCAGGAGGCTTCGGACTTGAACGAAAGCCCAGAGTTATTCTCTCACTTTGCTTATTGCCTGGCAAAGGAGAAAAGTGACTATTCACGCGCCATTAGCCTCTGCGAAAAGGCGTTAAACAAGGAACCGTGGAACTCAGTCCACTACTTGCATCTTGGCTACATATATCTTCTTTCCGGAAAGAAAAAAGAGGCAATCTACACGTTCCGAGATGGACTGCTTCGCGAAGAAAACCCTGACATCAGAATAGAGTTGGCCCGCCTTGGTACCCGCAAACAGCCGGTGATCTCTTCTCTCCCACGTGACCACATTCTCAATAAATATCTCGGTAAATTTTTGACACGTTTGAAACTGCGATAGAAGAGGCAAGCATTTTAATGCACAAAGAACCGCTCAACGGTGGGAATTCGACTGCGTTACAGGTTCTGGTCTCGAAGAATATAGTATTATCCGATAGCAACAGACGTCAATGACGGAATACTATCATACAACGGCAGCCGAGAAGAAAAACTGAATCAGCAGGCTTGCTACCTGGAGATGCTTCAGTAACGAGAACGTTGAAAGAAGGCAATCAAAAGCGTGGCCACAAGAAAAGAAATTGATTGAATTAGTCGTCCCTGAAAAAGTGCTAAATCGGGCTCAGGCTGGTTGATAAAGCCGACTGAACCTTCCGAACAGGGAAACCCAGTCGATTGAATCGCCCTTGAACCGCTCTTTGAAAAGGTACAAAAGGATAGCTCTCAGGAGCTTCCTCAGGTTGAAACCGCATCCGGCCAGGATGGCGTTGATTTTATCGCCGTCTTCTCCCTTGAGATAGTTGCGGTTCATGCGGTGGTCTGCTTTTGTGTGGCCGATAATCGGTTCAATGGCGCTTCGTCTCTTGAACCAGCTCCATTCTTTCGGTTTCATGCTTTTCTTGCGCTTGTTGGCCAGGTGAACCGCGGTCTTGTCGATGACCGTGGGTTCTCCCCGGTAGCCTTTGTCACAGTAGGCATGCTCGGGGCGCCAGCCGGTCAGCTGTTCTGCCTGGGTCAGTGCGTCTTTCAGCGTGTGCCCGTCATACGGATTGCCGTGGAGTGCCTGTATTCCGACGATCCAATTCTCTTTCGAGGTGCTAACCAGTGACACCTTGCAGCCGAATTCGTACTTCTTGTGGACTTTGCCTTTGGCGATGCACTCGACCTCCGGGGCCTGCATGCTGTAGAGCTTCTTGCTGTCGCTTCGTTTCTGGCTGAAGATTTGGCTGGCACGCTCCAGCATGATGGCCAGCTGTTCGCTGGGCTCCTGGCACTTACGTTGAATGTCACGAATAACCCGGCCGAGGTAAAGGCGCAGCCGCTTCTGCTCACGTCGGGCACGCTTTGCCTGTCGGGCATGGCTGTAGCGACCCTGCATAATCATGGCTCTTTTTCCCAACCGCTCGTAGGTCTGGCGAAGTGCGATACCGTTCTTCTTTGCCAACCGGACCAGAATATGCCGTGCCTTGTGGTAGAGCCGGGCGTCAGTTGGAAAAGCGATGGCCTTTTCCTGAACGGTGGTATCGACGTTAACCCGTTCCAGGTGTTTCTCGGTCAGGTACTCTTTATTCTTTGCCGTTTCGAGAGTGACCTGGAGCAGTTTTTCCATCCCCTTGGGGCCGATGCGCTTTCGCCACTTGACCAGGGTGGTGGGGTCGAGCGGGAAGTCATGCTGGAAATACTCGAAACCGCAGAAGTATTGCCAGTACGGGTTCTCCAGGAATCTTTCAACGACGTTCTCGTCGCTCACATTGTAGGCGTGCTTGAGATAGTGCAGGCCTACCAGCAGACGGATCGGCAGACCAGGGCGGCCAACCTTTTCGACATACAGGGTGCCGAAGTCCTTGTCAAAGGTTGCCCAATCGATGCTGTCCGCCAAGCGATAGAGCGGATGACGACGATTCAGGATCTGATCCAGACGGGAGCGAAACAGATCGCCTTGGTCACTTGTGCCTGATTTTGGTTTCATAAAATCACCGGGTTTTGAGAGTATTGATTCAATTCCCGGTAATTTTATCACACAGTATTTACAAAATACATCAATTAATTCAACTTGTTATGCTTTTTCAGGGACGAC
>JAQUHM010000472.1 GCA_028683595.1 Geobacteraceae bacterium
CGAACAGTGAGCCACTCACGCGGCACATAGGAAAGGTCAGGACGCTCGCCGATGGCGATGATAACCATATCGGCCTCGATGAGTTTGCCATCCTTGGTATGAAGACTGTCCTCATCGACGAGCTCGGTGAAAGCCGGCCACTGAATTTCACCGCCGAGGGCAGTGAAATGATCGATTTCCTTCTGGTAGGCGGCAGGACGCTGTACGTCGATGGCGGTTACTTTCTCCGCTCCCATGGCATAGGCACCGAGCGCCACGTCCATACCGGCATTACCGGCACCGATAACCACGACTTTCCTGCCAACCTTGGGATTTTCGCCGTTGTTGATGCTCTTCAGGAATTCCAGGCCCTTGACCAGACGTTCGTGGCCGGGGAAAGGAATGACCACCGGATTATGAGCACCACTGGCGATAACCAATGCATCATACTCTTTCTGCAGTTTCTTGAAAAACTTCGTATCAATTTTCTGAGAGGTTTTGATATCCGCTCCCATTGACTTGATGCGATCGACTTCACTGTCGAGGATCTCACGGGGGAGACGCTCCATCGGAATCGCCTGGCGGAGCGTGCCGCCCACTTCCTTATCAGCTTCGAAGACGGTTACACTGTGACCGAGCAGGCACAGCTGCCAGGCTGCGGAAAGGCCGCCCGGTCCGCCGCCGATTACGGCAACTTTTTTGCCCGTCTCCGGCTTCTTCTCCGGCGGTAAAACATCTTGGGACAATCTCCCCAATTCCTGCATGGCGACCGGATGGTCGACAAACTGACGACTACAGGCATCCTTGCAGAGGTTGGGACAGACCTGGCCGCAAACACTGGCCGGGAAAGGAGAATAGGTTAGCACCAGTTCCAGAGCTTCCTTTATCTTCCCCTGGCGAAGCAGGTTGATGCGGTCCTGGGTCGGAATGCCGGTGGGACAGGCGGTCTGACAGGGTGCACCAAACAGTTTGTTCTGCCAGTGGGGGATCCTCAGACGGTCGTCGCCCTGGTTGACAAAGTTGGCAACACGATCATAGTCATCCTCGACCACATCGCCGAAAATACCGCCTTCGACCCACTTGCCGGTACGGAATTCACGCAGGCTTATGCGCTCACTCCGCTCGCTCTCTTCCCGAGACATGGCAACAATTTTCTTCCACTGGGAAAAGTCGGTAAACTCGGCGAGAAGCTGCGGACGGCCGATCTTCTCCAGGAATACCGGCATATTTTCTTGTAAAAATTCTTGATCAGCCTCATCAAGGTCCAGCTCCCAGACAAACTTGCTCAGTCCCTTCACCGGGCCTCGCACGTAGATGCAACCACCAACCATACCGACACAGGAACGGTCGCCAAGCACCGACTCGTATTCTTCGGAATCGTAGCCACAGATAACAGCGATACCGCCACCCATGAACTCGAAGGAAAAGGAGCCGACATTTTTCAGTATCCACAGTTCGGGAGGCTCATGGGAAGGGTCGTGCTTCATCAGCGAACCGGTACGGGTGCCGGCGCGGCCGCCCACATAAATCTTGCCGCTGGCCGAGCAGTGCCCGGTGGTGTCGCCGCCGTCCCCTTTCAGGGTCAGGATTGCACCTGCATTGAGCCAGCCCACGTCCGCCGGGGCGGGTCCTTCCACCACGATCTCCGTTCCAGTGAGACCGAAGGCACCAACACGCTGTCCGGGGTTGGTAACGGTAAACTTTAGCGGTTTGCCGTCTTTGGTCCAGAGAGGACCGCCAATATCATGATGTCCGGAGGCCAGGATTTCGAATTCTGTTTCACCCTGGTCCAGAGCGGCATATATCTTCTGCAGCAGCTGCTGCGTTGAGATTCTTTTATTCTGTTCATCAAAGCCTGAAATAAAGGCTGCCATTTATGTATTCCTCCTTAGCAGACGTACTGGACCTGCAGACGGTCCGCTACAGCCTTGTCGGTTGCGACCAGGCAGTCTGAACGGCCGATCGGCAGAGAAGAGTTGCCAATGGGTGCCATAAGTTTGCGAAGTTCCTGATCCATGCCCAGGAAGTAGTTGACGATATTCTCCGCAACCCGATCCGGGTTGAGACGACGGACCAGAACCGGTTCCTGGGTGGTGATCCCGGCCGGGCAGAGACCGGTGTTGCAGGCATTGCAGCGACCGTGATCGTTGCCGAGGCAACCGGCCAACTGGAGCATCAGCTTGCCGGAGAAGACACCATTGGCGCCAAGACATAACATCTTGAAGGCGTCCGCCGCCAGGTTGCCGGTCTTGCCGAGGCCTCCCGCAGCCCACAGTGGAATCTGTCCCTGACGTCCCTGGGCAACCGCCGCCAGGTAGCAGTCGCGCAGTTTGCTGACCACCGGATGACCGGTGTGGTCGAGGGAAATATCATGGGCAGCACCGGTACCACCGTCAATACCGTCGAGGAAGAAACCGCCGACAATGTTGTACGGGTCACGCACCAGGTTGTTAAAGACCGATACCGAGGTAGCACTGGCAGCCACCTTGATGGCAACCGGTACGCGGAACTTGAACGCGGCATTGAAAGAAAGGAACATCTTCTGTACGCTCTCCTCGATGGAGTAAAGGCCCTGATGATTCGGCGGTGAAAGCAGGTCAGTCTTGGGCACACCGCGGATCTGCTGAATATGGGAGGCGACTTTTGCGGCCATCAACAGACCGCCATCGCCCGGCTTGGCACCCTGACCG